>JAYUFN010000170.1:0-2001 GCA_043738705.1 Bacteroidota bacterium | reverse complement strand
GTTTTGCAAAAGTGAGCATAAGTAGCCGTAGAAAGTGGGAGCAAATGATTGAGAATTATTTGCGCAAGCGAGAAAATCTTACGCATTTATTTGTGCTGATAGATGCTAGGCACAGCCCTCAAAAAATAGATTTAGAGTTTTTGGAGAACTTAAAAACTTGGAATATAGCTTTCAGCCTTGCGTTTACCAAAAGTGATAAAGAAAACCAACGCATAGTAAGTAAAAACGTAAAAGATTTTTTAAATGATATGAAAAAAACTTGGCAATTTTTGCCACAGCATTTTGTAACCAGTGCCGTGAAAAAAGCTGGCAAACTAAAAATGCTTGCTTTTATTGGGGAAACGATTGACGAATTAACAGATAAAAAGGAAGTGGAGTAATACCAATTGTAATTATAAAATAGCCCAAAGCTATTATATAATTTTATCCCGAAGGCTTTCGCATTGGCGTCAAGCTAACTTTTATAATTTCTATATAAATCTGTCATATTAGCCCTATCGTTGCGGCTTTCGTAGCAACAATACTTTATTATTAATTCTTCTAGAAACTTTTGTGGCAATGTTAAAAATTCTCTAATGTGGTTGTTTACCATTACTGATAATTTCAAGAGACTAATTATTTTTTTCGATTTTTTTTCAATTTTGTTTTTATATTCTACGTAAATCTTTTTCATCACTAAACACATAAAAACTAACATTAGATAAATAATTACTTTTACTCTTTCTACATTGGTGCAGCCATCATGCAATACATTCTGTAAGTTAAACCCTGATTTCCATGACTTAAAAATTATTTCGATTTGCCAGCGTACTTTGTAAGCCTTTCCTACATCCTCCGTATTCCACACCTCATCATTTACACTTGTCACATACACATTAAATCTTAACCATTGATAATATTCTTTACTATGATTTAATCTTGCGTCTCTATCAGCTTTCGCTTTTCTAATTTTTTCTTCAACTTGTGCTGCTGGCAGCGGTAGCATCACCAATCTAACTTTTACTTTATTCTTTACACCTATGTAAACCCATTTGTCCACTCCATTTTTATTTTTCAATAATTCTTTAAGAGAAATAATTTTACCAGCTTCGTCACTTATTGTTACTCCAAATTTCAACCTACTTAAAAAATGAGCCTTTGCAGCAATTATTTCTTTAAAAGTCGATAGTACAAAATAGCCCATATCTCTTATCACTAAGTCTCCCTGCTTTAGCATGGGTAAAATTGAATTACTTGCCGACTGGTCATTTTCTGTAAATGAACCTAGCGAAAAATAATTAAAAGTCATTGTTTTCAAATTAAAAATACTTTGTATTCTTGCAACCGCTTTTTGCTCTCCATGAGAATGATTACCCTTAAATATATTTGCTAGTAACTTTGGTAAAGATAAGGTGGTACTATCTTGTAGTAATACAGCATTAAACTTGTGAAAAAGAGTTGAGGTATAGTTTTTAGTAAATTGTTTACTCAATACCGCTTCTAAAAGCTGCTTGGAAAACTCAACAGTACTTTTACCAATACGGTCAAAAACTCCCTGCTTGCTCACTTTTTTTTTACTCAATAAACTTATTTGCAAAGCCCAATTGCTAAAAGTATTTTGCCTGTCGCAGCAAATCATGATAAAACTTACAAAAAAATTGTAGGCTGTTATTTTTTGAGGTTTGCGTGCCACAAAGCCACTTGCTTTACCAATTTTATTTATGACAGATTTATCAAAGAACTTAGCAAAGTTTTTTTTACCTTGCTTCCGAAAAAGTGATTTGTAGACATTGTAAAATGTGTTTAGAACTACAAGTTGCTTTTTCTTTTAAACATAATCCCACATTGCTTTTCAACAGGTGTGGATAATCCTTAGCTTGACGCCAATGCGAAAAATCGGGATAGGCTCTTTGGGGTTTGTAGTTATAAAAATAATTAGTTCTTTTTGGCGGTTTACATCATAGCTTTGGGAAGCATCTGCTCGGGCTGTCTGTAGTAGTGCCGCAGATAGTACATTTAATT
>JAYUFN010000169.1:0-15521 GCA_043738705.1 Bacteroidota bacterium | reverse complement strand
TGTTTTTTTATCAATGCTTCTTTTAGTTTTGGCGCTTGTATATTTATTTGCTCAGTTAGTAGCGCCATCTTTGCTAACTCTTCTAATACGGCTGCATTGTAAACTGCTTTGTCAGCCGATTTGCCCCATGTAAATGGTGCATGATTTCCAATAAGCATCATTTCTACTTCTTCATAATTTATGTTGAGTTTTTCAAAATGGTTAATGATTTGTAAACCAGTCTGGTACTCATAATCACCTTCAATCATGGTATCCTCCATTGGGGGTGCACACGGAATATCTACCGTTAAATGGTCGGCATGTGTGGTACCAAAAATTGGTATGGATCTCTGTGCTTGAGCCCAAGCTGTAGCAAAGGTTGAATGCGTATGCACAATGCTATTAATTTGATGCCAGTTCTTATATAACACGGCGTGTGTTTTGGTGTCGGATGAAGGTCGTAGATTACCTTCAAGGATCTCACCATTAAAATCTACTATCACCATTTTATCTGGAGATAGTTCTGCATAAGGCATTCCGCTAGGTTTGATTGCAAACACATTTTGTTCTTGATCTGCTACACTAACGTTTCCAAATGTAAAAATTACTAAACCGAGTTTAGGTAATTGCATATTCGCATAATATGCTTCTTGTTTTATTTTCTCGTAAGTTCTCATAAATCAAATCTGAAATTTTTCTATAAATGCCCCCAGTTTATGATATGCATTCAGGCGTTTTCTATAGTATTCGGTATTGTTATTGTTTGGATAATATATGGCCTCAAATCCTTGTCCCATTGCTTTCATTGCATCTTCAACAGTGTCGAAAATATTTGCGGCAGTTGCTGCAAACATTGCTGCGCCTAGTGCACAGGTTTGTTCACTTCTGTGAATTCGTATTGGCATATTCATTACATCACACATTACCTGCATAATATACGGAGATCTTTTGGCAACACCCCCTAATCCAATCAATCCTTTTATAGGCACTCCTTCATCATTAAACCGGTCAACAATCGCTTTAGCGCCAAAGCAGGTTGCCTCAACAATCGATTTGAAAATAACGGGGGCATCGGATGCAAGGTTTAAACCTGTGATGCTGCTTTTTAGTAGTTGATTAGCATCGGGTGTTCTTCTTCCGTTCAGCCAATCTGTGGCTATTGGGTCGGCAAGTGATAGGGGCAATTCATTTGCCTTTCTGCTTAGTTCAGCTAATAATTGATCGGAAAGTTCTTCGGTAAGTTTTGCAATGATTTCTTGGTCCGCAATTTTTGTTTTTGAGAGAATATCAATCACTGGTGTGAGAATCACTTTCTTCAACCATGCATAGCTATCACCAAATGCTGATTGGCCTGCTTCCAAACCTATCATACCAGGAATAACGGACCCCTCTACCTGACCACAAATTCCTTTCACCAATTTGTCTTGAATACTCGATTTAGGAGCAACAAGTATATCACACGTGGATGTACCCATCACTTTGCTGAGATGAAATGGTTCAATCTGTCCACCAACTGCTCCCATATGTGCGTCGAAAGCACCTACTGCGATAATTGTATCTGAAGGAAGACCCAATTTTGCAGCCCATTCTTGCGAGATCTGCCCTGCAGATTGATCAGATGTATAAACGGTTTTTCCTAATTTTTCTACATGGCCATCTAAAAGCGGATCTAATGAAGTAAAGAATTCGTTCGGAGGATATCCTTCAAAATTGGCCGACCATAACCCTTTGTGCCCCGCAGCACAAACACTTCTTTTTAATTGACTAACGTCTGTTTGCCCCGTTAATAAAAAAGGAATCCAATCGCAATGTTCTACCCAGGTATAACAGGCTGTTCTTACAGATTCGTCTACTCTGAGTATATGTAATAATTTTGCCCAAAACCATTCGGAAGAATAAATTCCTCCAACATATTGTAAATAGTTAATTGGAAATTTTGTTGCCTGTTCATTTATTTCAGATGCTTCTTCGATGGCAGTATGATCTTTCCATAAAACAAACATTGCATTTGGGTTCTCTTCAAATTCATTTTGTAAGGCAAGAGGTTGGCCCTTGCTATCTACTGCTACAGGACTACTTCCTGTAGTATCAACACCAATTGCTTTTACGGCCGATGCGATGCTTGGCCCCGCAGCTTCAGTACATGAACGGATGGTATGTTGTAATCCATCTATATAATCTTGAGGATGTTGGCGGAATTGATTTTTAGAGGGATTGCAAAATTTACCTTCCTTCCATCTAGGATAGTAAAAAACAGAGGAGCTTATTTCCACTCCATTTCTACTATCAACCAGGGTTGATCTAACTGAGTCTGTGCCAAAATCAACTCCAATTACAAAAACTTTTGTAGTCATGATTATATCTCTTAACTAATTCATGTTGGGCGACATGAATTAGGCTATTTTTCACATTAATAAAAATTATAGCCTATTAAATATTACAGGATTAGGAATAATATTTAAAAAGGCATGTAGATTTGCGGCATAACGCCGTTTATCTAGTTTATAATAATATGCTCCTTTTTTGGAACTCTCTTTATCTTTATCTTTTTGCTTAATAAGCAATTTGGTAGACTGAATTTTTCTGCTAAAATTTCTCTTGTCAAACTCTGTATCAAAAATTCCCTCATACAAACTCTGTAATTGTGGAAGTGTAAATTTCTCTGGCAGTAGTTCAAAAAGGATGGGATGGAACGCCGATTTATATCGTAGACGTTCTCTAGCTTTTGCAACCATATTGTTATGATCGAAAATCAGTTTGGGAATCTTTTTTATGTGGAACCATTCCGCGTGATAATCTGAATTAATTTGATTTTCGAATTTGTGTATGTCAATCAAAGCAAAATAGGCAACGGAAATGGTTCGTTCATTTGGATCACGGTCGGGGTGGCCAAATGCGTGCAACTGTTCCATATAAACCTCTTCAAGACCAGTGAGTTGCTTGAGGATACGGGTGCCACCTCTGTCAAAATTTTCTTTTTCGGTGATGAATCCACCCATTAAACTCCACTTTCCTTTTTCTGGTTCAAGGGCTCTTTTTATTAATAAAATCTTTAGTTCTGCTCCGTCGAAGCCGAAAATAATGCAGTCAACTGCAACAAGAATGCGGAATTGTTTTTGATACTTTGGCATAAATCGGACTAAATTTATAGAAGAGTTGTGACAAAGTGAAAACTTCTTGGATTTATTTTTATAATAAGTGTTGTAAATACAATTATTTGTAAAAAATAACTACTTTTGACTCATTATTTTACTAATTTTTTTGAATGAGTAAATAAAATTAGCGAGCAAGAAATTGAGCTGGGGTATGTGCCCTGGCTCAATTTTTAGGCAAATCAACTATTAATATGAAAACAGAAATTAGGAATTGCATCAGTAAAGTTCGGTCTGCCTTTCAGGATAAATACGGATTGCCGGATCTATTTGTAAAGTCACCAGGGAGGATTAATCTGATAGGAGAACATACAGATTATAACCTTGGTTTTGTATTGCCTGCTGCGATTGATAAAGCCATTTATATTGCTATCGGAAAAAGAGAGGATACTATTATAGAACTGACTGCAGCTGATCTAGATCAGTCCTTTACAGTTTCAATGAATCAGCTGATAAAATCGAATTTAGATTGGCCTAATTATATTATGGGAATCGTAGACCAACTAAAGAAAAAAGGATTGACGATTTCGGGATTTAATGCAGTGATTGCAGGTGATGTTCCTTTAGGTGCCGGATTGTCTTCCTCCGCAGCTGTTGAATGCGCAACAATATTTGCTTTGAATGAATTGTATAATTTAGGTTTAACCAAACTAGAAATGGTTGTGCTGGCCCAGAAAGCAGAGAATGAGTTTGTGGGACTACAATGTGGAATTATGGATATGTTCGCTAGCATGTTTGGGAAAGCTGATTCTGTGATTCAATTAGATTGCCGATCTCTCGACTATCATTATAGTCCATTTAAACAGCAAGGCATCAAAATAGTTTTATTGGATACATGTGTAAAACATTCTTTGGCATCATCTGAGTACAATGTTCGTAGAAGGGAATGCGAGACAGGTGTTGCTATCATCAAAAAAAAATATCCTGCAGTGGCTTCGCTCAGAGATGCCAATATAGAAATGGTGGAGGAATTACTTTTGGGTGGCGATATCAATATTTACCATCGCTGTAAGTTTATTGTGGAAGAAATTAAAAGACTGCAAGATGCCTGTATTGACTTGGAGCAAAACGATATGATCGCATTTGGAAAGAAAATGTTTAGTACACATGATGGATTGAGCAATTTATACAAGGTAAGTTGCGATGAACTGGATTTTCTGGCTTCATTCGCAAAAGATCAACCTGATGTGATAGGGGCCCGAATGATGGGTGGAGGATTTGGAGGTTGCACAATTAACCTAGTGAATGAGCGTACTGTGGAGGATTTTATTAAGGCTGCAGAAGAAAGTTTCCATAAACAATTCAAAACAAATCTGAAATCATATATCGTCTCAATCAGCGATGGAACTTCTGTTATTAAATTTGAATAATTTTTTAATTCTTGCCATATGAATATTATAAAAAGTCTGATCAAAATCTGTATGATATTATTAGTAATTTCTTGTAATAATTCTCCAAATAAAGAGAGTTTGATGAAGGACAGTGTTTCTTTAAATAACGATATTCCCAGAGGGGCCTATCAGCAAACTTTACAAGATAAAATAATTGATTTGTTTGTGCTGACAAATAAAAATAATATGACAGTTAGCATCACAAATTTTGGGGGCAGAATTGTAGCAATCAAAGTGCCGAATAAAGCAGGAGGGCTAACAGATGTTGTTTTTGGTTATGATAGTTTGAAGCACTACTTTGAAAGAAAAGAAAATTATTTTGGGGCTTTGATCGGTCGCTATGGAAATAGAATTGCAAAAGGTAAATTCCAACTCGATGGGAAGGCATATCAGCTTGCAATTAATAATGCACCAAATGCTTTACATGGCGGACCGAAGGGATTCCATGATCAGGTTTGGATTGCCAAACGGGTTGACTCTCAAACACTTGAACTCAGGTATGTTTCAAAAGATGGCGAGGAGGGATATCCAGGAACACTATCTGTAACAGTAACTTACACTTTAAATGAGGATAATAGTTTACAAATTGCATATGCTGCAAGCACTGATAAAAAAACAATTCTAAATTTAACTAACCACACTTATTTTAATCTAAATGGAGCTGGAACAGGAACCATCAATGAACACTTATTGATGCTCAATGCTAGTAAATATACTCCGGTAGACAGTACATTAATTCCTACGGGCATTCTAGCTAATGTGGATGGAACTCCTTTTGATTTCAGAAATGCGAGAGCAATTGGGGATAGTGTTAATTCCACCAATGAACAAATTAAAAATGGAAAAGGATACGACCATAATTTTGTGTTAGATAGAAAAAAATTAAAAGGATTAGAGCTTGCTGCTATTGTTTATTCGGATAAGACTGGCATTCAAATGGAAGTTTTAACTGAAGAGCCCGGAATACAATTTTACGGAGGTAATTTCTTAGATAGCACAATTCTGGGGAAAAAGAATTTCATTTATGCTTATCGCAATGCCTTTTGTTTAGAAACACAGCACTTTCCTGATGCACCCAATCATCCTTCGTTTGCTAGTACAGTGTTAGAACCCCGCAAAAAATATTCAACCAGCACGGTTTATAAATTCAGCGTAAAATAATCATCTCACAAAATTAATCAGCTTTATGATGACTAGATTTTTATATACCATATTGTTGGTGCTCTCCTTCTTTATTTATTTTAATAATGAGGTTGTTGCACAACAATCCGTTCAAATGCAAGTTCAAGGATTAAATCCTACAACTGTCATCAGTAAACATATCTATGGTCATTTTTCTGAGCATTTGGGAAGATGTATTTATGATGGTTTTTGGGTGAACGATTCAACTTCAGTCCCCAAAAAAGATAGGATAAGATTAGATATTGTTGCGGCGCTTAAGAAAATTCAAATACCAAATCTGAGATGGCCAGGCGGGTGCTTTGCTGATGAATATCACTGGAGAGATGGAATTGGCGTTCGTGAGCAACGACCCAAAATGGTGAATACTAATTGGGGGAATGTTACGGAGGATAATAGTTTTGGTACACATGAGTTTTTAGAACTCTGCAGTTTACTGAATTGCGAACCTTATATCACGGGCAATGTTGGAAGTGGTACAGTTGAAGAAATGTCGAAATGGGTTGAGTACTTAAATTTTGATGGATTAAGTCCGATGACTGTTATCAGAAAACAAAATGGTAGAGAAAAGCCTTGGAAGGTACATTTCTGGGGAGTTGGGAATGAAAGCTGGGGCTGCGGTGGAAATATGACTGCAGATTATTATGCAGATCAGTATAAAAGATATGCAGGCTTTACCAAAAATTACCCAGGAGCTAAATTAATGCGAATTGCATCTGGTGCTAATTCTGATGATTATAATTGGACAGAAACTATGATGAAAAAAGTGGGCCCATGGATGATGTGGGGGTTAACGCTTCATTATTACACGGTGCCCAAAAACTGGGGCGATAAGGGTTCTGCTACTGTATTTGATGAGTCTGAATATTTTACTACCATGCAGAAAACATTGTTCATGGAAGAGTTGATAAAAAAGCATTCAACAATTATGGATCAGTATGACCCTGAAAAAAAAGTGGCACTAGTTGTTGACGAATGGGGAATATGGACAAACGTAGAACCGGGCACCAACCCAGGCTTTCTATTTCAACAAAACAGTTTGAGAGATGCACTGATAGCGGGAACTAATTTGAACATCTTTAATAATCACGCCGACCGTGTAAAAATGGCAAATCTTGCACAAACTGTGAATGTATTGCAGTCGTTGATTTTAACTGAGGGCAATAAAATGATTCTAACACCTACCTACCATGTGTTTGATTTATTCAAAGTGCATCAGGATGCGAAACTATTACCTGTTCAGTTTATCAGCCCTGAATATGTTAGCGGTAAACAAAAGATACCAGCACTTAATGCATCCGCTTCGAAAGATTCAAATGGGGTTGTTCATATCACTTTGGTAAATCTGGATCCGAATAAGTCGATTAATATCCGAGCTGCGCTTCAATCAATTAGTTGGAATAAAGTGGAAGGACTTATTTTGACTTCTACAAAAATTACTGATGTAAATTCCTTTCAAAAGCCAGATTTCATGAAGCCAGTTGCTTTTAATAGTGCGAAAAAGGAAGGAGGAGATTTAGTAGTTATAATTCCAAATCAATCGGTAGTGATGCTGACATTATTTTAAAAACTTAAACCTAAGTCATTAAATAAATACATGAAATAGTTGATTACTATTTGTTAGCTTTTTTCTGTTCGTGTACCATGGTTCCCATTTCTAAGCAAGTGGATGCTTACAAACGTTCGTATTTCGATTTGTCATGCAACGGTCTTTTTTTAGAAGTCTACTAGTTAAATAGGAATTATATTTTGTAGAAATAGGGGAAGTATTATATTTGTGCACCAATTAAGTAGACTAATACGCACATGAACCAGTTTCTTGCATTTACGAATATGCCTTTCTGTTGTAATAGCAAATGTTGCTGCTGTTAATCTTTGCAGTAACCCATCATTGCTAATTATCTTTACAACAGAAAAAAATGAACAACGAACTACCACTACATATTGCAAAACTAATTGATCAAATACCATCTCTTCAACCCGAACAGGCTTTAAAGCAGCTTTCCGCGCAATTTGGTGAGGGAATAGTTTTTTCATCGAGCTTTAGTTATGAAGACCAAGTGATCACCCACATGATTGCTTCTCAGCAATTGCCAATACAAATATTTACTTTGGATACGGGTCGTTTATTTTCAGAAACCTATAGTGTTTGGAATAGTACGATCGATCGCTACCAAAACAAAATTAAAGCGTATTACCCCAAGCATGATTTGTTGGAATCTTTTGTGCAGGAGAAAGGTCCCAATTCTTTTTATGAGTCCGTTCAAAACAGAAAAGATTGTTGTTACATACGAAAAGTTGAGCCTTTAAAAAGGGCATTAGCTGGAAATTCTATTTGGGTTACTGGATTACGTGCAGAACATTCTGCAACACGTCAAGGTTTGGAATCTATCGAATGGGACGAAAGCAATCAAATCATTAAATACCATCCCATACTTAATTGGACTACTGCGCAGGTTGCTGCATTTATTCTAGAATATAATATTCCTTACAATCCGTTACACGATAAAGGATTTGTAAGTATTGGTTGTGCGCCGTGTACCCGTGCGATTAAGCCAGGAGAGGATTTTAGGGCAGGGCGTTGGTGGTGGGAAGACGCAAACAAAAAAGAATGTGGTTTGCATGAACATAAATGAAATTTTAAAGAATTGGCGAAGGCCTTTTAATATTCCAGAATGAGTAAGTATCAATTAAATTATTTAGAGCAATTAGAATCTGAGTCGATTCACATTATGCGTGAAGTTGCAGGACAGTTTGAGCGGCCTGCCTTATTATTTAGTGGTGGTAAGGATTCTATTGTATTAGTCCACCTGGCATTAAAAGCTTTTCGTCCGGGCAAATTTCCTTTTCCATTGGTGCATATCGATACCGGTCATAATTTTCAGGAAGCCTTGGATTATCGTGATGCGATGGCAGAAAGAATTGGTGAGAAGTTAATTGTGCGACATGTTGGAGATACCATCAAAGCAAAAAATCTCACAGAGCCAAAAGGAAAATTTGCAAGTAGAAATGCACTACAGACGTATACACTATTAGATACCATTGAAGAATTTAAATTTGATGCATGTATCGGAGGTGCGCGAAGAGATGAAGAAAAAGCTAGAGCTAAAGAAAGAATATTTTCTGTGAGAGATGAGTTCGGTCAGTGGAACCCGAAACTACAAAGACCCGAACTTTGGAATACCTACAATGGGAGAATCGATAAAGGTGAGAATGTACGAGTATTTCCAATCAGTAACTGGACAGAACTCGATATTTGGAATTATATCAGGAAAGAAAAAATTGAGTTACCCTCTATCTATTTCGCACACGAAAGAGAAGTGTTGGAGCATGAAGGACAATTAGTTGCAATGTCTGAATTTGTAACCTTGGAACCTACTGATAAAGTTTCACTAAAAAGAGTTCGTTATCGTACCGTGGGGGATATGACTTGTACTGCTGCAGTAGAAAGTTCGGCTTCAGGTATTGACGATATCATTAAAGAAATTATTGCTACTAAAACGAGTGAGCGCGGTGAAACTAGAATTGACGATAAGGTTAGCGAAGCAGCAATGGAAGACAGAAAAAAGAATGGATATTTTTAATGATACCCAGCTACATTTTTTTAAACAGATTAAGCATTTATAATGGACATTCTTAGATTTATTACGGCTGGAAGTGTGGATGATGGGAAGAGTACCCTGATAGGTCGGTTATTGTACGATAGTAAGTCGATCATGATCGATCAATTAGAAGCCATTGAGAAACAAACAAAAAATAGGGAAGATGGCGAAATAGATTTGGCCTTATTGACTGATGGATTGCGTGCAGAAAGAGAGCAAGGCATTACCATTGATGTGGCATACAAATACTTTTCAACACCCAATCGAAAATTTATTATTGCAGATGCTCCCGGTCATATTCAGTATACTAGAAATATGGTAACAGGTGCTTCTAATTCTGACCTTGCAATCATTTTAATAGATGCACGTCATGGTGTGGTAGAGCAAACAAGAAGGCATTCAATCATTGCATCACTACTCAATATTCCACACATAGTTGTTGCAGTTAATAAAATGGATTTGGTTGATTATTCACACGACGTGTATAATAATATTTTAATCGATTTTGTTGCAGTTGCAAAATCACTTGGGTTGAAAGATGTGAACTATATTCCCATCAGTGCTTTGAATGGAGATAATATTGTGGACAAATCAACTCATATGGATTGGTATGAGGGGGATTGTTTATTAAATATTTTAGAAAATGTGCCACTCACAGATGATATCAATCTCACTGATGCGCGTTTTCCAGTGCAATATGTGATTCGCCCTCAAACTGAAGCCCTACACGATTATCGTGGATATGCGGGAAGGATTGTTAGCGGGATTTATCAAAAAGGCGATGCAGTAACAATTCAACCTTCGGGGTTAACAACAACTATTTCAAGAATCGAAGTGGGAGGTGTAGAAGTTGAAGAGGCTTTTGCTCCGCAAAGCGCCATTATACATTTGGATGATGATGTGGATGTGAGTAGAGGTGACTTAATTACACTAACAAATAATCAGCCCACAGTTTCAAACGAATTGGAAGTGCTTTTATGTTGGATGGATTCAAAACCTTTGATCGCTGGAAATAAATATCAGTTGCAGTTAAATAGCAGATTGGTTCGAGCAGTTGTTAAAGAAATTTTATATAAGGTGAATGTAAATTCATTAGAGCAAGAAGCAGCTGCAGAAAATGTGCAACTAAACGATATCGTAAAAGCAGTTATAAAAACAGCATCACCGATTCCGTTCGATTCATATCAATACTTGCGAGTAAATGGGGGCGCTATTTTGATAGATGAAACAAGTCACGTTACGGTGGGAGCGTGTATGATTCAATAATTTCTGATTACTTAATATGACACAAAAAGAATTTATAAATAGTCTTTTTAATCAAAATTCAAAGAATTTTTCCTTTTTCCCCGATAAGGAATTGGCACAGGAGTTCATTGATAAATTATTCGAGTTTCTTTTTTTACCAAAAACTGTGCGACACAAGCAGGCTTTAGATTTAGAAAAAGAATTTGAATCATTAAAGAGTCATTTCTCAAGCCTAGTATATGATGTAATACCTGATGGCGTTAGGGCGAATACTATTGCAAATAATTTTTTTGAAGCAATTCCGTCTTTGTATGTTAACTTAATTAAGGATGCAAATACCATTTTAAATTTTGATCCGGCTGCCGTTTCTGTTGAAGAAGTACTGGTTGCTTATCCAGGGTTTTATGCAACTGCTATCTATCGACTTTCTCATTTGCTGTGGAAGCTGGAGGTGAAAATTTTACCAAGAATATTTACTGAATATGCTCATAGCAAAACCGGAATTGATATTCACCCTGGTGCTCAAATAGGAGAATCATTTTTTATTGATCATGGCACTGGAATCGTTATCGGTGAAACAACCATCATCGGAAATAATGTTAAAATTTATCAAGGGGTAACACTAGGTGCGTTAAATGTGAGTAAGGATAAAGCAAGTTCAAAAAGGCATCCTACTATTGAAGACAACGTGATTATTTATTCCGGAGCAACAATATTGGGGGGTAGTACCATTGTGGGGCATAGTAGTATTATTGGTGGTAATGTATGGCTTACTTATAGTGTATTGCCTAATTCGATTGTTTATCATAAGAGCGAAGTTTCTGTAAAAGATAAACATCCAGAAATTGAACCTTTAAATTTTGTGATTTAAGAAAACTATTAAAAAAAATAACTATGAAAGCAAATAACATTTTAGAAACAATTGGGAATACGCCACATGTGCGCTTGAATAAACTCTTTGGAGCAAACCATGAAGTTTGGATTAAATTAGAAAAAACAAATCCAGGGTCAAGCATCAAAGACCGAATTGCACTTGCAATGATTGAAGATGCAGAGAATAAGGGTTTGTTGAATAAAGATAGCGTTATCATTGAACCTACTTCTGGAAACACAGGGATTGGTTTGGCGTTGGTGGCGGCTGTAAAAGGGTATAAGATTATATTAGTGATGCCTGAAAGTATGAGTATTGAACGCCGTAGGTTAATGTCACTATATGGTGCTGAATTTGTTTTAAGCCCTCGCGAAAAAGGGATGAAGGGAGCCATTGAAAAGGCAACCGAATTAGTTGGAACTACGGCAAATGCATGGATGCCTCAACAATTTGATAATGCAGCTAATACTGAGATTCATAGAAAAACAACGGCTCTGGAGATCATTGCTGACTTCCCAGACGGAATCGATTATCTGATTACTGGCGTTGGTACTGGCGGTCATATTACGGGGGTTGCAGAAGTACTAAAAGAAAAATTTCCACAGCTTAAAGTTTTTGCGGTTGAACCTGAATTGTCACCAGTGCTTAGCGGTGGTGCTCCAGGACCTCACCCAATTCAAGGGATCGGTGCAGGGTTTATTCCTTCTATTTTAAATACAACAATACTAGACGAAATCATCACCGTATCAAAGGAAGAATCATACAGTTTTGCGCAACAAATCGCTAAACAAGAAGGCATTCTGGTTGGTGTATCAACCGGTGCATCATTAGCTGCTGTTTCTAAAAAATTAGGAGAAATTCCTGTTGGCTCAAGAGTGCTCACATTTAATTATGATACCGGAGAAAGATATTTATCAATCGAAGGATTATTCTAAAATTTCATTCACGAAAATCTTAGTGGTTTTCTTATTGGTATATAACCTACTTAAATAGTAGACTTTATGAAGCGGTCAACACAATTTGGAAAAGTAATTTTAGCAGGGGCCGGATGCGGTGACCCTGAATTAATTACTGTAAAAGCAGCACGCTATTTAGGAGAAGCCGATCTTGTGATTACTGATAGGTTGGTAAGTCAGGAAATCCTTGACGCCTATGTTCCCGCAGGAACTCCAATTTTGCATGTTGGTAAACAGTGCAACCATCATTCATCAACAGCTCAAAAGGATATCAATGAAATGTTAGTTGCATTCGCAGCAGAGAAAAAATTGATTGTGCGATTAAAGGGGGGTGATACCGCTTTTTTTTCAAATATACTAGATGAGCTAGAAACGTTGGTAAAAGAAGGAATCGAGTTTGAAATCGTTCCAGGTATAACTGCTGCTTCAGGCGCATCTTCATATGCAGGCATTCCGCTTACTGCAAGAGGGTATTCCACATCTGTTAGGTTCTTAACTAATTATACCAAAACAGTGGTAGACGAATCCTATTGGAAAGAATTGGCAACTACGAAAGATACATTGGTATTTTATATGTCATCAAATACAATCGACCACTTAGTGGAGCGGTTGAAGCGAAATCAAATTTCGAATGAACATTTAATTGCGGTGATTTCACAAGCTAGCACCCCATTTCAAGAAGTTCAGATCAGTAGCTTTGATGACTATAACGAGAAATTGCGTGGGAAAATATTGATATCCCCTTCATTGGTAATTATTGGAAAAGTGGTGGCTTTGCATGACTCATTTAAATGGTTCCATAATCAGAATAAAAACAGTAATGAATATTATTTTAAACCTGTTGAAGCACAGGCAATTTGTTCATTACCATAAATAACTAACATGTTAACAAAGGAAAAAAAAGCCATTGTACAATCTTTAATTGATATTTCAAGCAAAGAAGAATTGATTTGGATTAATGGGTTTCTTAGCAGTTTTATTGGAGATCAATTAAAAGGCTTGAATGATGAAAATGCTACTATTGTGGCTAAAGCAAAAAAACTGACAATTGCTTATGGTACTGAGACAGGTAATTCAAAAAACCTGGCAACCGATTTGGCTCACAAAGCCAAACTGCACCATATTCAAACCAAATTGGTTAGTCTAGATCAGTATCGTCTAAATGATCTTTTTAAAGAAGAATATTTTGTAACTGTGATTAGCACACAGGGAGAAGGGGAACCACCAGAAGCTGCTAAAAAATTCTATAACCATATTTATCAGAATGGATTTAAACTGCCTAATCTTAAGTATAGTGTGCTTGCTCTAGGTGATACTTCTTATCCACTATTTTGTAAAGCAGGAGAAGACATTGATCAACAATTTGAAAAATTAGGGGGCATTAGAATGGTGCCGATCCAGAAATGTGATCTTGATTATGAAGATGATGCTGACACTTGGTTTCAACAGGTACTATTAAGTTTAAATACTATAGTAGCTTCATCAAAAACAAATCAAATCATTGCATCACCTGCCATAAAGTCGACTGGTAAAACTGTATATCAGGGCAGAATTGTGAGTCATGTTAATTTGAATGATCGAGGCTCAAATAAAGAAACATGGCATATTGAGATTGAAGCGGAAGGAGTAATTTATGAAGCTGGCGATTCTCTTGGAATTGTACCTAAAAATAATCAAGCAATAGTTGATGCCATTATTAAGTTGACTAGGGTTGATTCAGATCAAAAAATTATATTCAAAGGAGAAGCGATTACTATAACTCAAGCACTGACAAACAAACTAAATATTTCTAATTTAAGTGATAAGGTTATTAAGCGATATGCTGCTATTCTGAATACTGAGATTCCAGAAACAAAATTTGATTTGATGGATCTGCTCATTGCTTATCCAATAAATAGTAAAGCACAATTTGAAGAGGTGTTGCAAATCCTAAATCCTCAATCACCTAGATTGTACACTGTATCTTCTTCTTCGGTAGCGAATTTAGATGAAGTGCATATCACTGTGGCAAGGGATGTTTTTTATATTAACGACTCAAAAAAGTATGGCTGTTGCTCTGACTTCTTGAGTGCTATTTTGGAGGAAGAAACGATTGAATTTTTTGTACAAAAAAATAAACGGTTTAAGCTTCCAGCAGAAGATAAGGATATCATTATGATCGGCCCTGGAACAGGAATCGCGGCATTCCGTTCGTTCCTCGCAGAAAGGGATGCGCTAGATGCTTCTGGAAAAAACTGGCTCTTTTTTGGGGAACAACATTTTGAATCTGATTTCTTATACCAAACCGAAATTCAGAACTGGGAAGCAACAGGTGTATTAAACAAGGTTCATGTTGCATTTTCTCGTGATCAGAAGGAAAAAATTTATGTACAGCATAAAATGTTAGAACAAGGTGCTGAATTATATCAATGGCTCGCTGATGGTGCTTATATATTTATTTGTGGTAAAAAAGATCCAATGAGTATTGACGTTGAAAACACTTTGATACAGATTATTCAGCAATTTGGAAACAAAACAGCTGAGGAAGCACAATCTTTTTTTAATGAGATTAAAGATGGTCATCGTTATCATAAAGATGTTTACTAGATATTTTTTAAAAATTCGACACTAATTATTATCAACTATAGAATATGTCTTCAACACAAAAGCTTTCTGCCATTGAAAAAATTAAGACCCAAAGTGATGGCCTTCGTGGAACTATTGTAAAAAGTTTAAATGATGAAATTACCGGGGCTATTCGTGAAGAAGATCAGGCCTTGATTAAATTTCATGGCATGTATCAGCAAGACGACCGGGATAGAAGAGAGGAGCGTGCTTCAAAAAAACTGGATCGATTATATAGCTTTATGATTCGACTAAGATTACCTGGAGGCTTTCTAAAGCCTGAGCAATGGGTTGCTACACAAAATATCGCTGGTGAGTATGCTACTGCTGTCATCAAAATTACGAGTAGGCAAACCCTTCAATTACACGGCCTTATTAAATCGCACATCAAACCAACAATACAAGCTTTCAACGAAGTAAACCTTGATTCGATTGCCACATGTGGGGATATCAATAGAAATGTATTGTGTAGCTCGCATCCAAGTGAATCTAATATTCACGCAAAAGTATTTGCTTATGCAGATAAGATCAGCGAATTGCTG
>JAYUFN010000168.1:0-5638 GCA_043738705.1 Bacteroidota bacterium | reverse complement strand
GGCTTGCCGCATCACTTGCTTTTCAAAAATTGAAGAATCAGGAAAACAGAAGATTGGTGTTGATTGCTCCTGCAACTGAAACTGAATCAGCAATCGAGAAATTTTTTAAAATAATCACGGTAGAGGATAAAATAAAAATAGCTTTTCGGGATATCATAAGTGAAATGACACACGAATCGATCAAAAATATATCAGTCAGTCATGCTGTAAAAAATATTCAATCGCCCATTTTATGGGTGCATGACAAAGATGATAAGATCTGTATTTTTGAAGATGTACAGCCAGTAATGGAAGCAAAATTACCTATGATCCAGTTTTATATAACACATGGTTTAGGGCATAGTCAGATATACAAAGAAGCACATGTAATTAACAAAATCGATCTTTTTTTTAGGTCAGGACTAAATTGATATTTTTTGAAATTTGCTGCTTTGGACTAATATTGCATCCTGACTGCCTAAAATAAGTTGAACCAAAGGGTGGGATTTTCGAGGTATTAAAAATTGAATAAATTTCAACAAAGCTCCGCCCATGGCGGTTTTGAGTAATATGGCAAAGAACCTACTAATCGTTGAGTCACCCGCAAAAGCTAAAACAATTGAGAAGATTCTAGGATCTGATTTTGATGTAAGAAGCTGTTTTGGCCACATTCGTGACCTTGAAAAGGACGATATGGGGATAGATGTGAATAATCATTATCAACCAAGATACAAAGTGCCCGATGAAAAAGAGAAAGTGGTGCGTGAATTAAAACAATTAGCTAAAAAAGCAAAAGAAGTATGGCTTGCATCGGATGAGGACCGTGAAGGAGAAAGTATTAGCTGGCATTTAGCAGAAGTATTAGGCCTGGATCCAAAAGAAACAAAGAGAATTGTTTTCCATGAGATCACTGCACCTGCAATTAAAAAAGCAGTTGCAAATCCGAGAAAAATAAATATGAATTTAGTCAATGCCCAACAGGCTCGGCGGGTATTAGACCGTTTAGTTGGATTTGAATTGAGTCCGGTGTTATGGCGCAAAATAGGTATGCAAAAGAGTTTAAGTGCCGGAAGAGTACAAAGTGTTGCAGTACGATTGGTGGTTGAGCGAGAAAGAGAGATCAATCAATTTATTTCGGAAAGTAGTTTTAAAATTGAAGCCGAATTTTCTGCAAAAGATATCAATGGAAAGAGCGTAGTATTTAAGGCAGAAGGTTCATCAAAATATACTCAAGAAGCAGCTGCTAAAAAGTTTTTGGAGACTTGTAAAAATGCAGGTTACACCGTAACTGATATTCAGGTTAAGCCCACAAAAAGAACTCCTGCAGCACCTTTTACTACTTCCACCTTGCAGCAGGAAGCTTCACGTAAAATGGGATATAGTGTTAGCAAAACCATGTTGCTTGCACAAAAATTATACGAGAGTGGAAACATCACTTATATGCGTACCGATAGTATTAACTTAAGTGATACTGCTTTGACTGATATTCAAAATGAAATCAGCACTGCATATGGTCAAAATTATAATCAACCAAGAAAATTCAAGAACAAAAACGAGTCTGCTCAAGAAGCTCACGAAGCAATCAGGCCCACTTATATGAATCATCATACAATCACTGATGATGAAACTAGGCGTTTGTATGATTTGATTTGGAAAAGAACAATTGCCAGTCAGATGGCAGATGCAGCTTTTGAAAAAACAATAGCTAATATACAAATCAGCACCAACAAAGAATACCTGAATGCAACAGGGGAAGTAATGAAATTTGATGGCTTTCTTAAAGTTTATCTAGAGGGCAAGGACGATGAAGATGAAGAAGACGTAGAAGGAATGTTACCTCCTCTAACTATTAATCAAAAGCTGAATTTGCAACAGATCAGTGCTACTGAAAAATTTACTCGTGCATCTGCCCGATATACAGAAGCTTCACTGGTTAAGAAACTAGAAGAATTAGGAATTGGAAGACCATCAACTTACGCTCCTACTATTACCACCATTATGAAGCGTAATTATGTTGAAAAGCGCGATAAAGATGCGATTAAAAGGCAAGTGACCATTTATAGATTAAACCCAGAAAACGAAATTCAAAAAGAGATTCTTTCTGAAAATACTGGTGCAGAAAAATCAAAATTGTTTCCTACAGATCTAGGTATTGTTGTTACAGATTTTTTAAAACAACATTTTACCAGAGTAATGGATTTTGGGTTCACAGCCAAAATTGAACAGGAATTTGATGAAATCGCCGAAGGGAAAATCATATGGAGCAATATGATCGATGGCTTTTACAAACCATTTCACCTCACTATTGAACATACTCTTGAAACTGCCGAGCGTGCAAAGGGAGAAAGAGAACTAGGGATAGATTCAATAACAGGAAAAAAAGTAATTGCTAGAATGGGCAGATATGGCCCAATGGTACAAATAGGTGATTCTAGCAATGAGGCAGAAAAGCCACGTTTTGCTAAATTGAAACAATCACAAAGCATTGAAACCATTTCGATGGAAGAGGCAATGCAATTATTTGATCTGCCAAGAACGATTGGTGAATATGAAGGTCAGGAAATGATTGTAAATATTGGGAGGTTTGGACCTTATATTAAATTAGGGGAGCAATTCATTTCAATTCCAAAAACAGAAGACTTACACACTTTGGAATTAGAAAGAGCAATACAATTAATTGGTGAAAAGCAACTCGCTGATGCTCCAATTGGTTTTTATGAAGAACTTCCAGTAACCAAAGGCAAGGGCAGATTCGGACCATTTATCAAATGGAATGATCTCTATATCAACATTCCTAAAGCTTATGATTTTGAAAATTTAAGCGCTACTGATATTAATGAATTGATTGAAAAAAAAATGGATAAGGAAGCCAATCGCTTTATTAAGCAATGGCCTGCTGAAAAAATTTCAATCGAGAATGGCAGGTGGGGACCATTTGTCCGTTTTCAAAAGAAAATGCTGAAACTGGGAAAAAGGCAAGATGGTTTAAAATACACAGCTGAAGATTTAGTGTTTATTGAAATTGAGGATATTAAGAAAATGATCGAAGAACAAGTTCCGGGTGCTTTCACTAAAAAAGTTAAAACACCAGCAAAAAAAAGAGCAGCCACAAATAAAAAAACTCCTACAAAAAAGGTGGCTAAAAAAATCGTAAAAAAGAAATAATATTTTTTCAAAATGCAAGAGCCGAATAAATTTGGATAGATCCAGATTTATTCGGCTCTTGAAATAGTTTGTCGTTAATTTTTATTGAGCGTGCCCCATACTTCTCAAAAATCTAACATGTGCTATAACAGCCCTTCTCATAGTGGGATATTCTATATAATTTAAATGATATTCTGCACAAACAGAACGCACAATTTTGCTGATAGCCGGATAATGTATATGCGAAATTTTCGGGAACAAATGGTGCTCAATCTGAAAATTTAAACCGCCAACTAACCAGCTTACTAATTTATTTCTTGTTGCGAAGTTTGCCGTCGTCTTGATCTGATGTGCAGCAAATTCATCCGGGAGTTGATGCGTATCAATATCGGCCAATGGAAATGCAGTTTGTTCAACAGTATGAGCTAATTGAAATACAATACTTAGCACAAAACCAGCTACCATACTCATTACAATAAAACCTACCATCCATGCCAACCAACCCACTGCATAAATAGGAATCACGATAAATACTGCTGCATGATATATTTTAACACTCCAGAATTCAATGTGGTCAGCTAAATGCATTTTCTTCAAGGGAACATTCCCAATTTTACGAGAAAAATACTTTTTATAATCGGTAAAAAAAATCCAAAATACGTACAGTAACATGTATAAAAACCAAAAATAAAAATGCTGAAACTTATGCATTTTAAGCAGTTTCTGAGTTGGTGCCATCCTCATTAAAACACCAATTTCAATATCATCATCCACCCCATCAATATTAGTGAAACTATGATGAATCATATTATGTTTCATATTCCACATAAAATGATTTGCACCTAATAAACTGATCGATGATGCCGCAATTCTGTTAGCCCATTTGTTTTTACTAAAACTACCATGACTACCATCATGCATAACATTAAAACCAATTCCAGCTACCAGTCCACCTAAAAGAATACATTCAAATACACCAACATACCAAACGGGCGTCCATACGAGTAATTGAATGTAAATAGCAATCAGTGTAATAATCATCATGATGGCTTTGGTGAAAAGTCTTGGATTACCTGTTGAACGTATTCCTTTATCATCAAAATACTGCTGCACCCTTTTTTTAAGTTCAGTATGGAGCGAATGAGCTTTAACAGGAAATTTCGGTATGGCAAATTCTGGCATCATAAATAAATAAAATGAAATCAAAAATAGGGGATCTTGCCTTTTATTACTTGTTAATTTTAGTTTTAAAGCCTACAAAAAGCCACTAACGTAGAAAAAAAAGAAATAGTATGCCTTTTGCACCTAATATTTCCACAATCATTGGATAACTATTTTGTTATCATCTGGTAAAAATTAATTTAGTTTGATCTAGAATAATCGCAGAAAATGGGTTCATTGCTATTACTGTCATTTTCAAATTGATCTTATGCAAGCTACCAAAGAAATCAATGCATTATTTACCCTGATCGACGATCCCGATGAGGAAGTTTATTATTCAGTATCAGAAAAACTAATTGCCTACGGTAAAGCAATTATTCCTAACCTAGAGCATCTTTGGGAAACTACATTAAACGATTCTATTCAGGAAAGAATAGAAATGATCATTCACCGTTTACACTATTCAGATTTGTTGAACGATTTTAAAGAATGGAGAGATAGTGCGTATAACGATCTTTTGTTAGGTGCTCTGCTAGTGGCCAAATTTCAATATCCCGATGTACAGAGTGCTCCAGTGATTCAGGATATCGAGAAATTGAGAAAGAATATTTGGTTGGAACTAAATAATTTTCTTACTCCACTGGAGCAGGCAAATGTATTGTCTAGCATTCTTTACAAATATTTCAGACTGAAAGGCGTTGAAATCAATCATAAATGCCCTGAAGATTTCTGCATTCAAAAAGTATTATCTGTAAAAAAAGGGAATGCCATCACTAATGGAATCATCTATCAGGTAATGTGCGAACTGCTGGATGTAAATGCTCGTATCCTCAACATTCCAAAGCAATGTATCATTGCATTTTTTCAGTCCGATTATGATCCAGCAACACCTATTGGCGATCCACAGGAATTTATTCAATTCTATATTGACACTACAACAGGTCAGGCTTTCTCGCACAAAGACCTTGAAAAATACTTTATACGGATCGGCCAACCTTCAAAACCATCTTACTTTAAGCCCCTCTCTCATAAACAGATAATTCAGTTATTGATCCGAGAAACATCCAAATGTTTTGACAATCCTGCGAGCGAGTATAAGCAAGCAGAATTAAAATTATTGGGGGATTTGTTAGACTGATTTGGTTACATTTATAGTTCAACAGATAATACCGAATGAGTGAATTCCATTATACTTATTATGAGAGTCCTATTGGTCTTTTGAAAATTGGGGGAACCAATCAATTTATAGGTGAATTGAGTTTTGTAGACGGTACCGACCAAATGGAATATGGGGAGCCTGGAATCCCAGATATCATGCATCAGTGCACAGAAGAACTCATTGAATACTTTCATG
>JAYUFN010000167.1:0-2014 GCA_043738705.1 Bacteroidota bacterium | reverse complement strand
CATTCAGAACCCGGCAATTCTGGATTTTCATCTTTGTCTGCAAAAGCATTATACATTTTAAAATTGCTTTTGGGCGTAATGGAAGTATATTCCTGAATTGACCAACGCTCTTGTCCTTCGGGGCTAACCATAGCATAAAATCTCCGTCCACCAACTTTGAAATTCATATATTTTGTTTTGGATAGCCAGGGTTTAGGTGCAACCCATTGGTCCAGTATTTCTGGTTTAGTAAAAGCATCCCATACCAGCGAAAGTTCGGCAGCAAATTCTCTGTTAATAAATACCGTTTTTGTTAATTTGTCAACGGTAAAATCAAATAGTAAATTATTTTTCATTTTTTATGTTTTTTCACTAGTGTTTTGATGTTATAAATATAAGTTCTTTGAAAGTCTTGTCTGTATTGGGTTTCATCGGTTTTTGAACCTACCACGATTTGAAAAGTTTGTTATTTTGGCTTAATATAACACCTTGATAATCAATTTATATGAATCAAGGTGCTTATTTGTTTTCTCAGCTTATTTCCATTATTTCGCCAACCAGTTTTAAAACTTGTGTTAAAAGGTATAATGGTGATTACAAAACCAAACATTTCAACTGTTGGAGACAATATCTCTGCATGGTTTTTGGTCAACTCACGCATCGTGAAAGTTTATCAGATACGATACTTTGTTTAAAAGCCAACTCAAATAAATTATACCACATTGGCATTGGTGAGGCAATTGCAAAAAGTACTTTATCGACTGCCAATGAAAATAGAGACTGGAGAATTTTCGCCGACTTTGCATGGATTCTTATTAAAGAAGCCAAACAATTATATGTTGCCGAAAAAGATCTTGAACTCTCTATTGACAATCCTGTTTTTGCAATTGATGCTTCAACCATTGATATGTGCCTTTCACTTTTTCAATGGGCAAATTTTCGATCAACAAAAGCAGGTATAAAACTTCATGTTCAGCTTGATCTGAGATCTGCCATACCAGAGTTTATTCAAATAACACCTGCCGCAATTCATGAGGTTAATATTCTTGATACAATATCTTATCAGATCGACAGCTTTTACATACTGGATAGGGGCTACATCGATTTTAAGAGACTATATCGAATCCATTATTCAAAAGCTTTCTTTGTAATCAGAGCCAAGGATAATCTCAACTTTAAATGTGTCAGATCTAATAAAAAAAACAAGTCTTTGGGTATCCTGGCTGATCAATTAATAAAGATTCAAGGATTTTATGCTTCGCAGGATTATCCTGAAAAAATTAGAAGGATAAAATTCTATGATGATGAGCATAATCGAGTACTAATTTTCCTGACAAATAATTTAGAATTAGATGCAACAGAAATAGCCAAACTGTATAAACACCGATGGAAGATTGAATTGTTTTTTAAGTGGATCAAACAAAACTTAAAAATTAAAACCTTCTGGGGTACCAGTGAAAATGCAGTGAAGGTTCAAATATGGATAGCAATATCAGTTTATATAATTGTAGCTATCGCAAAGAAAAAATATAACCTCAAACAGTCTCTATATGAAATACTTCAAGTTATCAGCATATCTGTCTTCGACAAAGTGCCAATTAAAGAGCTTTTTTCAAACCCAATACAACAAAATTTCAAAGAACTAAATCGTAACCAATTGAATATCTTCGAATAATATCAAAACGCTAGTGTTAATTTTTAGGTATTGAATAGATTGTTGGCACTGTCACCTTACTGCAAGCTCCCCTAAAATCCGCTACATTAAAAGGTATACATTTCTCGCTCAGGAATTTTACCAATTGTTAGAATTACTTGCATCAAAAATGACCAGAGAAAAACCCATAGAGGAGAAAAATCAAACCACCTGTACCGATCAACAGGCTCACTATCCAAAGCGATTTATTTTTTGAAAGAATTGAGATTGCGGCAATGGCAATGGCAATTTGAAATAATGTTACTGCCTGGGCATATTTTTTTTCGGTTTCCAGATGCTCGGCTGATGACTCCTGTAATTTTTCGGCGGTTTTCTTGATCT
>JAYUFN010000166.1:0-5644 GCA_043738705.1 Bacteroidota bacterium | reverse complement strand
CAACAATTCCAAGTGGATGCCATTGCTCATACATCCTATGTGAGGGCCTTTCGCTATGCATCGTAAGTCCGTATAGTTGCCGAGAAAGACCTACGGCGAAATCACAGATATCGATCATCTCTTGTACTTCTCCCAATCCTTCCTGCAAGCTCTTTCCCATTTCATAGCTAACTAATTTCCCAAGAGGGTCTTTAGAACTTCTAAGTGCTTCACCTACCTGACGTACTATCTCGCCCCTTTTAGGTGCAGGCCAATTTCTCCACTCCAGAAAAGCAGATTGGGCTGTTAGAATAATCTTTTCATAAGAGGCTTTATCGGTAGTTTGAACACTTGCAATCTTCTGCGCATTAACTGGAGAAAAAGAATCAATCAAGGTGCCATTACTGTTGATCCAGTTTGTTCCTGTAGAAACACCTTTGTTTTCTGGAAGTATTCCCAGTTCCTGTAAAAAATCCATACAATAAAATTTTGTCAAAGGTAATGTATAGAAACAGTTTTACTTGTCCTTATTGATTGGCTTTATTTTAATATTTTATTTCCGAGAAAGTGCAAGTAACTGATCGTACACATTGCTATAACTACTCCCAACAGGGATTTCTTTGCCTGCTACCATTAATTTGGTCTTACTAAATTTTTCAACTTTGTTTAGGGGTACAATAAACGAGCGGTGAACACGAACAAAGTCTCTAGCAGGGAGTTTTTCTTGAATACTTTTCAGTGTCATTAAAGTAAGTAAAGGGGTTGGTTTGAGATACAATTTAATGTAATCATCGAGTGCTTCAATGAGATCAATATCTTTTAAATTTACTTTCCTGATCTCGTAATTTACTTTAATGAAAATGCTGTTTAATTGCAGTTCTTGTGAACTAAGGAACTCAATATATTCATTGGCTTTATAAACACTTTTTAGAAAGCGATCGTATTCGAATGGTTTTAGTAAATAATCAACTGCATCCACATTAAATCCTTCTACGGCAAAATCGCGATATGCTGTAGTAAATACTACGGGTGGTTTTTCGATAAGGCTTTTGTAAAACTGTAATCCATTTACATCTGGCATTTGAATATCTAGAAATAGTAAATCAATCTTATTTTGCTGGAGCCAAACATTTGCTTCATCAGTATTGGTAAAAACCTTATCCAATTGTAGGAAAGAAATTTTACCACAATATTCATTAATAAGTTGAAGCGCTAATGGTTCATCATCAATTGCAATGCAGTGTATCATGATAATTGAATCTCTAAATGAACAGAATAATTATTCCCTAAAATACTACTCGTTAAATTATGCTTGCCCGGATACATTAATTCCAGTCTTCGTTTAACATTATTAATGCCAATACCAGTGTTCTCGAGCATATTGTTTTCAGTTGTTATCATACTATTTGACACAAATAAATTAATGGTAGTTTCTGTAGCTTCCAATAAAATCTGTATAGTAGATTCGTGATTTGTGCTAATTCCATACTTAAATGCATTTTCAATAAAAGCAATGAATAATAAAGGTGCCACTAATTTATTTTCAATAGCACCTAGTGCATTAAAAGAAACCTGTGTTTTTTCTGTTAAGCGAACCAGCTGTAATTCGATATAATTGTTGATGAAATCTACTTCGTTTTGGAGTGGAACTAAATCTTGGTTTGTTTCCGTTAAGATATACCGCATAATTGAGGATAGTTTCATCACGGCAGGTGCGGTTTTTTCGCTCCTTACAATTGCTAAGGAATATATATTATTTAGTGTGTTGAAAAAGAAGTGAGGGTTGATCTGCGATTTAAGAAAAGATAGCTCAGTATTGAGTTTTTGGCTTTCTGTTTCTTTTCTATTTTCTTCAATTTTTAGCCAACGCTGAATAACTGCTATGCAGGTTCCAACAGTAAAGACCAGAAAAAAAATAGCCATGTTGAATGGAGCTACAAGTGCTCGTTTATGTGGACGATTGCCGCTCCATCGGTTTGGATTTGAAGCAGGGTCAATTGCCCTGATCTCAGGGCTTGAAATAAGATCTGAAAAATATTTTGGAATAAAAAGGAAGAGTAATAAGGCCAATATAATGGTAAAAATATATAGCCCCCATTTTTCATTGATTAAAAATTTAGGGATCAGAATTTGTGTGTTTATATAGTAAAATATAACAAGAAATATATTATTACAAACAAGTGCCGCAATCATATGATTACTCATGCTGAAATTGGAATCGTTCATCCTAGGGAAAAAGACCAAATAGGGAAGTACAAAAAAACAAGCCCATGCAGCTAGATGCGCACTGAAAGTGATTATTTTTCGATTGTTATTGATCAAGTCTCTTATTTGATACATAAATTTAAACAGAATAAGGATAGCTAGTTAGCTTACTTGCTCAGTATCGAAATTATCAAATTCTGGCTCTACTAACCTGATCAAATGTATTGTGTGATTATCCCTGATAAAAAGAATATGGGTGAATGAATGACTGTTATCGGTGAAATGTTTAGTAGGATTCGGATTCGTTTGGAAAGTCTTTGAATTTTATATCCTTTATATATTGTTTAATAGCACCATTTATTAATACTTCTAAATTTAGATACTGCCTTAAAAAACGTGGTTTGAACGAATTGTTTATTCCTAATAGATCGTGCATTACTAAAACTTGTCCATCGCAATCACTTCCGGCTCCTATTCCGATGGTAGGAATATTGATGGATTCACTAACTTCCTTTGCCAGTTTGGCTGGAATTTTTTCTAATACAATTGCAAAACATCCTGCAGCCTCAAGAAGCTTTGCATCTATTCTTAATTTTTCCGCCTCTACTTCTTCCTTAGCTCTTACGGCATAAGTACCGAATTTATAAATAGACTGTGGTGTAAGCCCTAAATGTCCCATAACGGGTATGCCAGCTGAAACAATTCTTTTAATACTATCTACAATTTCTTCACCACCTTCCATCTTCACCGAATGACAACTAGTGTCTTTCATAATCTTAATGGCAGAAGCCAAGGCAATGTCAGAGTTTGACTGATAGGAACCAAAAGGCATATCCACCACTACTAAACAACGTTCAATGGCTCGTCGAACGCATTGTGCATGGTAGATCATCTGGTCCATTGTAATGGTAACTGTTGTTTCGTTTCCAGCCATTACATTACTTGCACTATCTCCAACCAAAATTACATCAATCCCTGCTTGATCAAATAGTCGTGCAAATGAATAATCATAAGCGGTGATCATTGATATTTTTTCACCCTTACTTTTTAGTGTCAATAGGGTATGAGTCGTTATTTTTTTAAGGTCGTTAGGAGCAGACATATATCTCGTTTTGATTGCTGATTAAATTTGGTTCTTACTAATTAGATCGCTATATAAATGCTGTATCAATCCGTCAACAAGGCCAATTTTTGGTACATAAATTTCGTCAGCATCAGACCATCGCATCACATTGATATAGATTTGTAATGCTGGAACCAACACATCAGCTCGGTCTTCTCGTAATTTATAAAAATTAATCCTGTCTTCCAGTGAAACGTTTGAGATCTCTTTATAGTAATCTTTTAGAAGATCAAGACTTAAAGGCCTTCCATCTTTTTTCTTGCTCAAAGAAAACACTTTGTTGATATTTCCACCGGTACCAATTGCAATTATTTTCTTGTAACCTTTTGTTTTTAGTTTAATGAAATCCTTTAACTCATTCCATTTGTAGTCGGTTACCATTTCTTTAAGAAGACGAATGGTCCCAATATTGAATGACTCTTTAAAAATTAATTTTCCTTCTGCAATAAAAGTGAGTTCGGTACTACCACCTCCCACATCAATATAAAGATAACTATGATCGGTATCCATTTGCTCCGCTACATGATTTTCATAGATTAGCGATGCTTCAAAATCGCCGCTAATTACCGATATATCTAACCCCGTTTCCATTTTTATTTTACGAATGATGTCCTGGCTGTTTCTAGCGTCTCGCATTGCAGAGGTTGCACAAGCAATTGTATGAGATACGCCATAAGCATTTATGAGATGATTGTACGCCTTCATAGTTTGAAGAATCATACCTCTTTTTTCTTTTGAAATTTCGCCTTTGTCAAATACATCAAATCCTAATCGTAAAGGAACCCTAACCAGATTTAATTTGTTAAAGCTAGGTTTGCCGAACTTATCGATGCTTACATCTGCGATTAGTAATCTTGCAGCGTTACTTCCAATATCAATTGCGGCTAACCTCACTGGTTCCTGTAGTTTTTTTATTCAAATAATTAAATGTTTCTACCTGCGATCTGATCTGCTTCTTGCCAAGGGAAGGTACATAGTTGTTCGTTGATTCATTATTCAATACCCTCGCTTTTACATTGTCTCTTAATTGAATGTGGATAATATCCTTTAATTCCTGTTTCAGAGTAGGATTTGTGATTAGAATTGCCGCTTCAACCCTATGATCAAGGTTTCTTACCATCCAATCAGCACTGGAAATATAAATCTTCTCATTTCCACTATTATGAAAGATCAGCACCCTTGCATGCTCTAAATATTCGTCTACAATACTTATAGCCGTTGGCTGTACCTTGAATTTTTTGTTCTCTAGCATAGCACAAAATACACCTCGCACAACCATCTTAATTTCTACTCCTGCAATCGCCGCCTCATAAATTTTATTGATTAGTTGGTTGTCAGAAAAGGAATTTATTTTTAAAATAATCCTAGCCTCTTTCCCTGATTTAGCAGCTTTGATTTCTTTATTGATTAGCGTTACTAGCTCATGGCGCATATTATTTGGACAAACCAACAAAGTTTTACATGCCTGAAGTGGGAGGGTTCCTATTTTCCAATTCTCTAGATAACGGAATATGCGATTAATATCCGCCATTACACTCCTGTTACTTGTAAGCAGGCAATGATCGCTGTAAACCCTTGAAGTGGCTTCATTCAAGTTTCCGGTACTTACAAATCCGTATTGTATCGTTTTTGTTCCGCTTCTTTTTTTGATAATGCATAGTTTTGCATGAATCTTCATATTAGGAACTCCCAATAAAACTTTGATACCTTCTTCTTCCAAAACTTTTTTCCATTCCAGATTTGCTTCCTCATCAAATCTTGCTTTTAATTCTAACATCACTACTACCTGCTTTCCGTTTCTTGCTGCATTAATCAGGGCATTAATAATTTTAGAATTTGATGCCAATCGGTAGGCAGTAATCTTAATAGAATTTACGTCCGGATCCATTGCGGCTTCCCTTAAAAGATCGATCAACGCATTGAAAGAATGGTATGGAAAGTTTAGAAGTAAATCTTTTTTCAGTATCACATCAGTTACCCTCATCGTACTCATAAGATCTGGATGTGTGAATGATGGTCGCCTCGGATTTTTTTTTGGAAATACATCTGGGAAATCCATGAAGTGTCTGAAATTATGAATGCGCCCTCCAGGTATGATATTACTTTTTCTATTTAAACTTAATCTTCTAATCAGGTATTCCAACAAGCCTGCGTCCATCTCTTTATCATAAACAAAACGCACTGGTTTTCCTTTTCTTCTATTTTTTAAGCCTTTCTCTATTTTTTCAACGAAAGTGGTACTCACATCGCTATCCAGATCGATCTCTGCATCTTTAGTGACTTTGAAAATATGCGACTTAAATTCATCGAATTCAAAATAAGAAAAGATATAAGGCA
>JAYUFN010000165.1:0-5660 GCA_043738705.1 Bacteroidota bacterium | reverse complement strand
GAAAAATTAAGAGAAAGAAAAGTATATTTTGAAGAGCTAGTATTCCCCGATGATATCCACGATTTCTTATTATTCAAAAACTGGTTAAAGGGCTATCGTACAGCAGCAGATTTCTTCGAAAGGAAGATGCAATAAAGCATCTCCTTTCAAAGAAACTGAATTTATTTTTTCTCCAGTGTAGGATAAGTAATTCCGAGTTGCTCTAAATAAGTATTGTATTTAGAAGGATCGTAATAGAATGGTTTCATTTGAGGACGAAATTTTTCCATGATCTCTTTGTTTAAATAAAAAGGAGGAGGGTCGTCTTTGGTAATGAATGGAATATATTTTTGGTTCTTGGTCTGTACGTTTACAAAATAATCTTTGGCATCTACTAGTATTTTTGTATTCGTAAACAAATCTATTAAAGTAAGTGCTGTTGCTTTTGCACCTGCCAAAGTACCTTTGTGTGCAATAGGAGTAGCCATCGCAATTGCATCTCCCCAATGATGCCCTTTTGTTCCGAGAATATTTGCAGGATACCCCAACACGATAGTAGGAATATTCCATGAAATATCTGCAATATCATCCGAACCACCGCCCCACGAAAATGGAACAGATCCTTTCAGGGTGTCGATTTTCGTTGCCAGTCCGTCAACTGCTTTCCCCTCTTCATCAACTTTTGGGGCATCCACTAATCTTTGAACTGCATATGCTAATTTCTTATCCGCTTCGCTCCACAGTGGCAATCCCACTCGCACAATATTTGCGTGCATTGCAATGGCGAGTGCTTTATTAAAATGCCCTGGCCATGCTGTTCCTAAGATTTGATATTTCATTTTAGTGTCTGTCATCATTGCAGCACCTTTTGCAATATTAATTCCTGCATCATACATACTTTGAATATCCTTGTATTCTCTTTCTCTAAAATAATACCAAACACTTGCCTTGGAAGGAACCACATTGGGCTGATCACCGCCATCGGTAATTACATAGTGTGATCGTTGGGTTGGCTTTAAATGTTCTCTTTTAAAATTCCAACCCACATCCATTAACTCTACTGCATCCAAAGCACTTTTACCTCTCCATGGTGCCCCTGCAGCATGTGCCGCATCGCCATCGAAAGAAAATTTTACCGATACCATTCCATCGCCACCATTATCACCATAGTTGGATCCGAAATCACCACTTACATGTGTAAAAATGCAAGCGTCTACATTTTTAAAATAACCATCGCGGATATACCATGCTTTGCTGCCTAGGAGTTCTTCTGCTACACCAGGCCAGATGATGAGTGTTCCTTGAATATTGTTTTTGATCATTGCTTCTTTAGCTGCGATTGCCGCGAAGATGATTACAGCTTGACCAGAGTTATGTCCTTCTCCGTGCCCTGGAGCACCTTCTACAATTGGATCTTTATAAGCGACACCTGGTTTTTGAGAAGCTTTAGGAATACAGTCGATATCGCTACCGAGTGCGATGACTGGACTGCCATTACCCCATTTAGCCATCCAAGCAGTTGGGATACCTGAAATGCCACGTTCGATGGTAAACCCATTTTTTTCTAAGATGCCGGTGAGGTATTTAGATGTTTCGTATTCCTGAAAACCTAGTTCACCAAAACTAAAAACCATGTCTACCATTTCCTGTACGGCTTTTTCTTTTCCGGCAACTGAAACGAGCGCTTCCTTTTTTAGGCTTTCAATAAATTTCTCGTCATATTTTTTTTGTGCGAAAATAGGGGAGATCAAAAATGTTGCTATTACGAGCAAACATACTAGTTTGTTTATCCTCTTTTGAGGAGCGGTTAATCTTAATTGCATTGGCTTGTTTTTACTAAATATAATGAATTGAAAATAAAATATAGGAGGGCTACTATGATTATTAGATAGACCTCTTCTGCAGTTGTTTAACTGCATAATCACATGCACGAGCAGTGAGTGCCATAAAAGTTAGACTAGGATTTACGCAAGAGCTAGAGGCCATGCAGCTACCATCAGTGATGAAAACATTTTTTACATCATGCAATTGGTTATGTGTATTTAACACAGAAGTTTTTGGATCATTGCCCATTCTTGCCGTTCCCATTTCGTGATTGGCGTTACCGGGGAAACTCATTTGAGCATGAACCCTGATATTGGAATAGCCAGCGGCCTCTAGAAATTCTTTTGCAGTGGCAGCCATATCGGCCGACATAGCTTTTTCATTTTCTTTAAACTCACAATCGATCTTGAGCATGGGTCTGCCCCAGGCATCTTTTTTATCACTATTCAACGTAATACGATTATCCGCATAAGGCAAACATTCTCCGAAAGCATACATGCCCATTTGCCACTTGCCGGCTTCGGTAATGTCATCCTTAAATTCTTTGCCAATAGGGTGCTCACTACTAGCTCTATTTCTATAAGCACTTCCTCCAAAATGAAACCCTCTTAAAAAGTTTTTTTCTTGACTCGTAATATTTTTAAAACGTGGGATATAAATACTGGTAGGTCTACGACCATAATAGTAACTATCTTCAAATCCTTCTACATCAGCATTTGCAGAAATCCCTTTATGGTGGTCCATCAAATTCCGGCCAACCTGATCACTATCGTTTCCTAGTCCTTTTGGAAATCGATTCGATGTTGAATTCAATAAAATAAAAGTGGTAGCAACAGTAGCGGCATTTAGAAAAATAATCTTCGCATAAAAATTTTCTTCCTTCTTGCTATTTGTGTCGAGTACTTCTACGCCGGTTGCAATTTTTTTATTTTCATCATACAATACACGATTCACTAATGAATAAGGACGTATTGTAAGATTGCCCGTAGCAAATGCTGCTGGCAAGGTGCTTGAATTAGTGCTGAAATACGCTCCCCATGGGCATCCGCGATGGCATAAGTCTCTGGCCTGGCAAACACCTCTTCCTTTTACTGGTTTGGTTAAATTTGCTGAGCGACCCATGATCACATAACGGTCGTTATATTTTTTTTCAATTTTTTCTTTAAAATCACGCTCCACAATATTCATTTCAAATGCAGGCATAAATTGTCCGTCGGGTAAATAAGGCAGCTTATCTATATTTCCATTCACGCCAATAAATTTTTCTACATAATCGTACCAAGGCGCAATGTCTTTATAGCGAATAGGCCAATCAACTCCATGTCCGTCTTTGACATTGGCTTCAAAATCTAAGTCACTCCAACGATAACATGCCCTCGACCAAAGTATAGATCTCCCTCCTACTTGGTTAGCTCTAATCCAATCAAAACGTTTGGTTTCTTCGTAAGGATTTTGCTGATCGTTAATGTAGAAGTGTTTGTTATCTTCTTTAAAAGACCAGTGTCGGCTTTGCACGTAATGTGTTTTCTTATCGTCATTGCTTAGGTGTAACCTGTTCTGGAATTCCCAAAGGTCTTTGGTGGTAGTTGGGTAATTGGGATGATCTAGGGGACCGCCTCTTTCGAGTAATAATACTTTAAGTCCCTTCTCACATAATTCTTTAGCAGCCCAGCCCCCGCTGATACCAGAACCAACTATGATAGCATCAAAGCTATTAGCAGATTTTGTTTTATTATTGAGATAGGTAGAATCAGGCATAAGACAAACTTACTAAGAAGATTGCTGCCAAAATACAGTGAGCAATTATTTTTTGAGTAGATATCTTAAGCTACAACTTGTTGTTTTTCTTTTAAAGCAAAAGGAGGTCTTACTACCCAGCTCTTCTGATTTTGTTTGCGGATAACTAGCCAATAAAAGAAAAATGCGGTTGTTGCAATATTAAGAACCGGAATAATCAATGCTGGTAAACTATTACTTAGATTTATTAGTAAACCATCTGCAGGAAATTTACCAAAGCCTATTAAAGATGGGATGCGATACCAATAATAACAGGATACGCCAGCTGCTGCAAAAATACTGACTAGTTTTTGTTCGTATTTAGTCGCCACCATCATGGATACAATAATATACGCGATCGAAGTAACTGCAAATCCGAGAAGTGGCAACTGGTATACAGATAAAAAATTATTTAGTGAGCCGATAGTAGTTTCGTCTGGAACATGAAACCATCCCCATATAAACCCTGGTAATCCTCCTACAATCATTAATCCTGATAATTGGTGATAGAGCGTTTTTTTAGATGAGATAGGATGAATATTAGGAGTAGAGTCGGGACAAGGCACCACACAATTTTGGCATTCTAAACAATGTGCATTTGGTATTGAGTTAATAACATTTCCTCCATATAATTTTTCTACAGGATGCACTGGGCAGAGCCCTGAGCACCAAGCGCTTTTCCATTCGTAAAAAAAGCCCATCATAATTCCGATTGCAGCCATAGAAATGATAAGAATCCCTGTTGCGGGCCCATTGTTGTTAAATACCGCATGTCTTAAAGGAACCAAAATAAAAAGAGCAACAACAGCAATCAAGTTAAATTTACCCAACTGTGTTGCAGTTAATTTTTTTCGTTTTGATAGTTCGAAGTGGCGGGGTAATAAGTTAGTAGTAGCTAGTGGGCAAACATTTCTCCATACACCCACAGCTAAAACAAATAAAGCTGGCGCAACCGGGATCAGTATATTCCAGAAAAGTAAGATTCCCGTGGAAGGAAAAAATAGTAAACAGGTAAGTATAAAAGCACCAACTAGCCAAACGCCAGCTTGAGCAGCTCGCCATAAAGATCTTGAGCGGGATGATAATTGAATACCTGATTTGAAAGTAAAATGAGTTTCTGACATGGCTATGTATAATCGATTATAAAAAAGAAGGATTGAGAACTGAAAATTAGAGGAAGGTTCAGAAATAAAAGATGATTTTGGTCATGTCACAACCATCAACTACATCCTGATGATTCTACCGTCTTCCATTTCAATGATACGATTGGTGCGTTTGGCGAATTCGTTATCGTGTGTTACGATGAGTAAGGATTGATGAAAAGATTCGGAGAGTTCTTTAAATATATTAAAAACGATTTCACTATTTTTCTTATCGAGGTTGCCTGTTGGTTCATCACCCATGATGATTAGAGGATCGTTAATCAGGGCTCTAGCAATGGCTACACGTTGCTTTTGACCCCCTGATAATTGATTCGGGTTTTTTAATGCTTCAGATTCGATACCAAGGACCTTCAATTTTTCGTACGCGCGATATTCAATTTCTTTTTCAGAGTAGCGCGCTAGTTTTAATCCGGGTAACATCACATTGCGTAGTACTGAAAATTCGTTTAGTAAATAATGGAACTGAAAAACAAAACCAATTTTTGCATTACGAACAATTGCTAATTCATTTTCTTTTTTCCCTCGCATACTTTCTCCATCAATCATCAGATCTCCTTCATAGTCTGTATCCATTGTAGAAAGAATATATAGTAAGGTAGATTTACCACATCCCGATTTGCCAATTACGGAGATGAACTCAGATCTTGCAATTTCGAAACTAATTTCATTCAAAACCTGCACGGTTAGTGGGTCGTGAAATGATTTACAAATCTTATTTGCTATGAGTATTTTGTTGTTCATTCTATTTGCCTCTGATAATGATAACCGGATCTATTTTACTTGCTTTGCGGGAAGGGAAATAGCCCGCCAGATAAGTTGTTACAATCGAAAATATGCCGCCAATGATATAAAACTTTGGATTATAATTGATTGGATAAGTCTTAACAGTAGGTAAAGATGCTGTGTTAAATGGGATTC
>JAYUFN010000164.1:0-2021 GCA_043738705.1 Bacteroidota bacterium | reverse complement strand
GGCGCAGGATTGTATTTCATATTGCTATTTCAAACACAGACGATCACTTACGAAATCATGGTTTTATATTAACAGAAAAGGGCTGGAATTTATCTCCGGCTTTTGATATTAATCCTTCTGTTGATAAAGACGGACTAGCATTGAATATAGATACAACCAACAATGCCTTAGATTTTGAATTGGCTAAATCTGTTGGTGAATATTTTCAGTTAAGTACTATTGAAATGAATAAAATCATCACGGAAGTGAGGACAGCAGTTAGTGGTTGGAAAAATATAGCTCAAGAGATTGGTATTTCGAGGGTGGAACAGGAAGTAATGGGTGTTGCGTTTAGATAAAATTCAAAAAATAAGGGCTAGTTTTTGGTCATACGTTTTTAAAATAATGCCTAATTTCATTTAATCTATTAGGTTCGATAAAATATCCATAAGCCCGTTTATCAAAATCTGTTCTCTTTTTTTGAATAATTGGTTCCTTCAATTTAGTGATAAAAGTAAATTTTCTATTAATAGATATAATTATATCGCTACGCTGCTTCTTTTGAATTTCAGGACTCTTTTTTAATAAACCAAGCAACTTGTTTTGTTCTTCAGTGGAAGTAGTTTTACCAGCTGCAGAGTTTTTAATCAGTAATTGCAAAAGTTGGACTTCTATTTCATCAAAAACTGAATGTGAATTATCAATCTCTTCCTTAATTAAAGGATGTTGAATACTAGTTTTTATTGCAGGTCTTCGCTTCTTTTTTAAAACAAGCACAAAAATACCCATAAATACTACAGGTATAGAAACCCATAAATAGTCAGTAGTTTTTTGAGGCATGGATGCTTTGTCTGCTTCTATATATAGGTGTTCGTTAGTAGGCAGAAAATCAGAAGAGTGCATCACTATTGAATCAAGACTGGTATTGTTACCATAAAACAGTGTTGAATCTTTAAAATAAAAAGAACTTCCCCAACCCTCTCTTATTAAAGATTGGTATTGATCTTTGCGAACATCCAAAGAAAAGATTTGATTATTTTTGAAGTCTAATAAAGAAATCTTATCACCAATTGTAATTAACTGACCCCATGGACTCATTGTAATGGGTTTAACAATCTGGAGTTTATCCTTAAAAAAACTGTTCAATTTTCCCAATTTAGTCCATTCATTTTTTTTGAGGTCTAAAACCATTACATCATAAACGAATTGGGTTTCATCAAGATCCTGAGATTTTAATGCTTCGTTTCTAAGAAGGTAATAAGCAATATATATTTTTTTACCAACCACATCATACCAGATCAGACCTTCTGTTTTTCCTGTTAGAATTGGTATTTCTTTATTAAGTTTTACAATATCCCATTGTTTTGCTTTTTCATTAAATACCCTTAGTTGGCCATTCATCCTCCAAAAGCCATAGCCTCCTAAATTGTAAATACGGTTTTCATAACTAAAACCATAAGAACCAATGTTATATCCAAAATTTTTACTTGAGTCAATTCTTTCGAATTCTAATTCCTTTTTGGAATATACAATTTTGTATACTCTTCCGCTGCCATTAATAAAAATGAAGAGGTTATTGCCAGATTTGATCAGGTTTTGAGGATAGGTATCAAATGATCGATCTAATGTAGAAAAGTAGGGATCTTTTTGCCAACTAATAAAAGAAACTGTTTTAGTATCCTGCAATAGATTTTCTATCACTGGATTATTAATGGTAGCACCAGCAAACACTACTGATAACCTAAAAATGCTGACAATAAAACTTATAAGAAATACGAAGCACTTTGCCATAAAGTAAATATAATCAAAATATTTGCATCGTAGTCAATAACATTATTTGTAATTTACTAATGTATAAGTATATTACAATCAATAATTTGTTTTAATAATAAATAAATTTAGTTCATCACCAATTCCCTTACTAGTAACATTACCAACTTCCATCAAATTGCAATTCCAAGGATTAGTTTTAGGGCAGCATACATTACTTAATATCCGTTATATACAAAATAATTAAGGCCCGGGGGGACTTTAATTTCGAG
>JAYUFN010000163.1:0-5712 GCA_043738705.1 Bacteroidota bacterium | reverse complement strand
TGACTTTGATTATTTAAAAGGCTGTTCGGGATCAGATATCCAGCGTGATTCTCATTAAATATGAAAATAGAAACTGTAACCAATCATCTTTGTAAATTAGGAGAAGGTCCTGTATGGGATGCTACTCGAAATGAGATTTACTGGATTGACATCACGATGGGTGAAATTCATCAGTATACATTTACAAATAATAGTTTCAAAACCTATTCAGTGAATGAACAAATTGGATGTATTGCAATTTGTAAAAATGCTGAATTAATAGTTGCATCAAAATCTGGTATTGGGGTACTTGATAGGGAAAATGATCAAATTAAAATAGTGCATCAACCAGAAAACCATTTACCCTACAATCGTTTCAACGATGGCAAATGTGATGTGGAAGGAAGACTTTGGGCTGGCACTATGGCAATCGATGAAAGCATCGGTGCTGGCTCTGTATATGTTTTTGATCAGCAGAAGTCGCACAAAAAAATCGAAGCCGTAACTATTTCAAATGGTATTGCTTGGAATATTGATAATACAATCATGTACTATATTGATACCCCCACTTTTGAAGTTGTGTCTTACCAATTCGAAAGATCAACAGGTGCAATTAGCAATAAAAGAGGGGTCATCCAGATTCCAAAATCTGATGGTTATCCAGATGGAATGACCATTGATAATGAAGGCATGCTATGGATTGCTCATTGGGATGGATGGCAGGTTACAAGATGGAATCCAAATACAGGTGAAAAATTAACACAGATTAAATTACCTGTATCCCGTGTCACTTCTTGTACATTTGGAGGTGTAGATCTAAAAGATTTATTCATCACTTCCGCAAGTGTAGGATTAACGATTGAAGAATTACAAAAACAACCTTTAGCTGGTTCCTTATTTGTGATTCGTAATTGTGGCTATGAAGGACTACCAGCTTTTGAATTCAATAACTTAAATTAACACTAGTTTTAATTATTATAAAATGGAAAGCAAAACCTTTCATAATCATGTAGCCATTGTAACTGGCGCGGGCATTGGTATTGGATTCGCTGTAGCTCGTGCGTTAGCATTGCATGGAGCGAATGTTGTTTTGAATGATATTGATTCAACATTAGCAGAATCAGCCAGTAAAAAAATTAGTGAAGAAGGCGGTTCTTGTGAGCCCTTTGTTGGCGATATTTCTGCTATGCAAACTATTGAAGGAATTGTACAATTTGCAGTTAAGAAATTTGGCAAATTAGATATCCTGATTGCTAATGCTGGGATTACTACTTATGGAGACTTTCTAGAGTATCAACCTGAGTCGATGCAGCGTCTCTTGCAAATTAATTTGTTTGGTACTTTTTTCTTAACACAAGCTGCAACGCGTCAAATGTTGAAGCAGGGTCATGGCGGAAGTATACTGATCACGTCTTCGGTAACTGGTCATGCAGCTCATCCATTTTTAGCAGCTTATGGCATGACGAAAGCTGGACTTGACCAATTAGTAAAAAATTTGGTGATCGATTTAGGTCCGCATAAAATTAATATTAATACCATGGTTCCGGGTGCTACTTTAACTGAGCGCACGTTGATTGAGGATCCAGACTATTTGGAAATCTGGTCGCGCATTACACCATCAGGACGTGCATCAACCACTGATGACATAGTAAATGCGGCATTGTTTTTAGTTTCGCCTGCATCGCGACAAATCATGGGACAAAATTTAGTAATTGATGGAGGATGGACTTCAGTTGGTGTGCCTCCTTATTGATGATTTTCGATCTTTTATTTAAAACACAAAATGCCGTATATGAAATTAACTTTCTTTTTTCTGTTGTTGGTTTTACAATCATCTGCACAAAATATCCCTACACGTTGGGATGAATTAACCGCTTCTGATTGGCCTTTAGCGCTCGAAAAATCAAATTATACTTGTATTCTACCAATTGGAATTTTGGAAAAACATGGTCCGCATGCTCCCATTGGATCTGATCTGATTCATGTTCGAGAATGGTCAGCAAGGGCTACCAAAAAAGAATATGCAGTAGTTTTTCCGGACTATTTTTATGGTCAGATAAACGAAGCAAAACATCAATTTGGAACATTTTCTTTGCCAAGTAAATTGGTGTGGGATTTATTAGAAGAAACTTGCCAGGAAATAGCAAGGAATGGTTTTAAACGAATTGTGATTGTAAATGGACATGGAGGTAATCCCGAACTCATTCGATATTTTATTCAAACGCAATTAGAAAAGAAGCGGAGTTATGCGGTGTATTTTTTTGATCCAAAACAAGACCCGATAGCAGCTGCAAAAGCAAAAGAGTTACACAAGTCTGATTCAAAAACGGATCAACATGCTGGAGAAAATGAAACATCATCACTACTATATTTAAGGCCCGATTTGGTGAAAATGGAAAGGGCTAGGAATGAATCTGGAGCAAACCAAAATCGGCTACCTTTAAACCCTGACTTGTATACTGCTATCTGGTGGTATGCCGATTATCCAAATCACTATGCTGGGGAAGCTGATAAAGCAACTGCTGAGCTTGGAAAAGTAATAACTGAGGCGAAAATCGAGTCTTTGGTCAAAGCATTAAAATCAGTGAAAGCAGATAATAAAACATTGGAATTACAGGATCAATATTTTGAAAAGCTGAAACATTAAATTTCTTAAAATGAAAAAAATAATTCTTTTCTATAGTTTGTTTATTGCAACAATAGTCTGTAGTGGACAAAACTCCGTTGGCATTTTTAAATTGCATCAGGATATTGGAAAGCCACAACTAGCTGGTAATATCTATTATAATAAAGAAGATCAGAGTTATGATATAAAAGGGGCGGGTTATAATATTTGGTTTGCCCGTGATGAATTTTATTATGCGTATCAGAATTTAAAAGGCGATTTTATTTTAACTGCAAATTTCAAATTCATTAATAAAGGCTCTAATCCACATCGAAAAGTTGGATGGATGGTTCGTGCAAACGACTCAGAAGATGCAGCTCATATGACTGCAACTGTTCATGGGGATGGATTAACCACTTTACAATGGAGAAGAAAAAAAGGAGTAGATATGCGAGATCCGCAAGATGAAATATTTACTAAAATATCGGCTCCGGAAATTATTCAATTAGAACGAATTGGTAAACAATTTATCATGCGGGTAGCTAATCCCGGTGGAGCATTACAAGAAATTGGACGAACCGATTCAATCGATTTGCCTAATCATGTTTTAGCAGGAATATTTATAGGTAGTCACGATCCCAAGATTATTGAAGAAGCAAAAATCTGGAATGTTAAGATTGAGAAACCTGTAAAAAATAAATAAATCCACCTTTATCAAGATTGCTGGAACCTAAGCTTCATGAATATGTATTTGCCTTATGGATTTTCCTAATGCAATCGCTTACAATTTTAAACAAATCCCCTTACATTCGTTACAGAAAGGTTTTATTTCTGTATTCTCCAATATTTAGTGCTTTCATTGTAATCAAAAATTAAACTATTTTATGAATTTAATGGAACAAACAATGCGTTGGTTCGGACCGAATGACCCGGTTAGTTTATGGGATATCCGACAAGCAGGATGCAGTGGAGTAGTATCAGCATTACACCATATTCCTGTTGGTGAGGTTTGGACAATAGACGAAATTAGAAAGAGAAAAAATATTATTGAACAACATGGTCTTACTTGGAAAGTAGTAGAGAGTTTACCTGTTAGTGAAGATATAAAAATGCAAACGGGGAATTATTTACACCATATTGAAAACTACAAAATTAGCTTACAGCATTTAGCAAGTTGTGGAATTGAAGTGATGACTTATAATTTCATGCCCATACTTGATTGGATGAGAACGGATATTAATTTTGAGCTGCCCAATAAAAGTATGGCCTTAAGATTTGAACGAGCCGCATTTATTGCTTTTGATATTTTTTTATTGAAAAGGCCCAATGCGATAAACGATTATATAACTGAAGATATTGGGATGGCTAAGAATAAATTTTTTAGCATGTCTGAAAATGATAAAAAAAAACTCTATCAGAATGTATTGTTAGGCTTGCCCGGAAGTGAAGTCAAATTTACTCCTGAGCAAATATTGGCAGTATTAAAAAATTATGAGCATATCGATGCAAAAAAACTGAAGCAACACCTTTTTTATTTCTTGCAACAAGTAATTCCTGTTGCAGAAAAACTAAATATAAAAATGGCTATTCATCCAGATGACCCCCCTTATTCAATATTAGGATTACCCAGAATAATGAGTACTGAAAAAGATGTAAAAGAGCTACTAGACGAAGTTCCTTCAGTATCGAATGGGATATGTTTTTGTACAGGATCATTTGGTGTTAGGCCCGATAATGATTTGGTTAGGATGCTTCAGCTATACGGAGATGCTGTTCATTTCATTCATTTGCGAAGCACCAAAAGAGATCATGAAGGTAACTTTTATGAAGCCAATCATTTAGAAGGCGATGTTGATATGTATGCAGTAATTAAGGAGTTGATACATATTATGCAGAGAAGAAATATTTCAATTCCCATGCGCCCCGATCATGGTCACCAAATGTTAGATGACCTTTCAAAGAAAACATATCCCGGTTATTCAGCTATTGGAAGATTGAAAGGATTGGCTGAATTAAGGGGATTGGAATTTGGCATTTATAAATCCATTCAAAATGCTGGCATTTAAAATGGATTAGATAAACAATCAAGAACCCGGGTCATTAAATTTTAATAAACAGAAAATGAAAAATATTTGATTTGCTAATTCGAAATTTTAGTTAGTTATTTTCGGTTACTATATGCCTCTAATAAACCAGATTCTGCAAGGAAAGTCAAACTGCTACGTCTTACATTATTCTGAGTCCTTTACTAAAGAAATTAAATGTTGAAGCGCTTTATTCTAGATATCAAACATGAGATTAGTAAGGTATTTGCCATACTCTTTTATATATTTTTTATAAGCACTACCGTTTTTAGTGCTCCTTTTTCTAATCATAATAAGATAAATATGCCAGATACAGAATTACTTAAATTTTCTGAAATCATTTTGTATAATACAAAAATTGGAGTATCCACTACCGAAATTGAATTTGTATTGAATAATATTGAAACCAATAGACTATTTCAAGGCTTGCCAAATGATGAGGCTAAAAAAACTTTTTGGATAAATATGTATAATTCCTGGTATCAGATATTATCTACTCGAGAAGGATTAAAGAACCCAGTTATTTTTACAGATAAAAAAATATTTATTGCCGGTATAAAATTTAGCCTTGATGATATTGAGCATGGTATTTTACGAAAATACAGATGGAAATATAGTATGGGTTATTTGCCTAAACTATTTACAAACAATTTGATTAAACAATTGGCTGTATCAAAAATTGATTATAGAATTCATCATCTGTATTATGCCACTGTAATTCCTTTACCAACCAACATAGGCTGGTGGTTTAATTCCATTTAATCTTAGATACACTAATAGTTGTGCTCGATGATGTGTTTGATGATCATTGATAAGATTAACTATTTGCAGTTTAGTCATAGGACCTGCAAAAAAAGTAACGGTATCTGCCAATTGATTTCGATCAAAATGCTCCAATATAGCTATCGAAAAATCATATGCAGTTATTAAAGTAGCAATTAACTCTTTTTTATTCGGAAGTTCTAATTTTGAAATTGGGCTTTTAGTTGATTTAAGGTAGGAAGCACTTAGCCAGCCTAAATTAGATGCAATGTGAAAAACTTG
>JAYUFN010000162.1:0-5727 GCA_043738705.1 Bacteroidota bacterium | reverse complement strand
GAAATCTGATGGAGCGTAAATCGATCTCAGAAGGAACTGCCGACCGTAATAATTTACTCAGTCTCCCAAGTTATATTCACCAAACAACTGATGGAACTAGTTATAATAATTTTGGTTTCTTCAGAGGAAGTATTGATTGGTTTGTAAGTAACAGAAGTACAATAACAGTTGGTGGCAACTATGTTTCGGGTAATTCTACAAATGATCAAACACAAAGAGTTGATTCAACAATTAAAGGAACATCAACTTCATATGACCAAATCAATTCTCACAGTACTGGTAATTTTAAGAACTGGGGAAATCAGGTAAGTTATAAATATAATTTTGCGAAACCGGGAAGAAACTTATCTGCCGATTTCAATCTAAATTCTAGTAATAATGAGAATAATAATAAGATCAATACTCAAACTTATAATCTAGATAATAGTTTCAAAAATAAAGCGCTTTTACAGAAAACTCTTGGTGGAGGAGATAGCAAAAATTATACCCTTCAAACCGACTATGAAGACCAAATAACTGAAGACTCGAAATTTGAAGCAGGTGCAAGAGGTGCAATCAGAGACTTTAAAAATGCAAGCGATCAGTACCGATATAGTTACTCGATTGGAGATTATTTCATTGTGCCCAGCATTAGTAGTAAATACAAATTCAATGATCAAGTTTATGCAGCTTATGCAAACTATTCTTTCAAAAAGAAGAAATGGAGTTACCAATTAGGCTTTAGGGTTGAGAGTTCTAAATATTCAGGTATACTGTTAACACAAAGTGGTACAGACTCTTCAAACTTTTCAGTGAAATATCCGCTTAGCTTATTCCCTAGTGCTTTTATAACTTATAAATATACCGATAAGCAGGATTTTCAAATCAATTATTCAAGAAGGGTAAATCGCCCGAATTTCTTTCAGTTAATGCCATTCCCCGATTATTCTGATCCACAGAATATCAATATAGGGAATGCAAACTTAAAACCTGAGTTCACTAATTCGTTTGAATTTTCTTATAATAATGCTTATAAAAAAGGAGCAAATTTTTTAGCTACCGCATATTTTAAATACACCACAAATCTGATTACTAGATATGTATATCGAGATAAAAATGGGCTAAGCCCTTTGGATAGTGCCTATTTTAATACATACATCAATGCAGATAATAGTATTACTTACGGTTTGGAATTATCAAACAAAATGCCTGTTACAAAATGGTGGGATTTAACGTTAAGTTTTAATCTTTTTGATTCAAAAATAAATTCAAATATTCCTAATCAAACAAATACAAATGCATTGGTAAGTTGGTTTGCAAAGATGAACAACACTTTCAAAATCGCTAAAGGATTATCCGTTCAATTCAGTGGCGACTATCAGGCAAAAACAATTTTACCACCGGGTGGAAGTAGCAGTAATAATGGTGGTGGTGGGCGTGGTGGTGGTATGATGTTTGGGGGTGGCCCTCAATCAACATCACAGGGATATAACTATCCTAGATATGGATTTGACCTTGGGATACGCAAAGAGTGGACTTGGAAGAATGGCAAGTCAGGATCATTAAGTTTGAGTATGAATGATATATTCAGAACACAATTGTATAAAACCTATTCAGAGAGTCTTTATTTTAATCAAATTAGTTCAAGGAGAAGAGACCCTCAAGTTTTGAGATTAAACTTTAGTTTCCGTTTTGGCAAGTTTGATACTTCTTTATTTAAAAGGAAGAATACCAAGGCCGATGGTGGCGGTGGAATGGATATGATGCAACAATAAGTTAAAAGTCAAAACTTTTGAATACATAAATGTAAAAGGCCACTTTTAAAAAGTGGCCTTTTTTGTGAATTTTGAATTTTTATTTTTGACTTATTGAGAGTTTTTTCCTGTAAGCATGGGTACAAAAGAAAATTCTTCGAATGATTCTTCTTTCAAAGTTGCGTCAAGCAATTTGGTGATTCTTAACATTCTTTGCGTTTCGCCCTCATCTAAAGGGATTACCATCATACCGCCTAGCTTTAATTGTTCGATTAGTTTTGGAGGAATAAAAGGTGCAGCTGCGGTGATAATAATTTTATCAAATGGGGCATATGAAGGAAGTCCTTCAAAACCATCCCCGTAAAAGAATTTGATATTTGGATATTTCGAACGGAACACAAAATCTTTTTGCGATTCGAATAATTTTTTCTGCCTTTCAATTGTATAAACTCTAGCTCCTATTTCAGCCAGTACAGAAGATTGATAAATACTACCCGTACCAATTTCTAAAACCTTTTCTCCTTTTTTAACCTGAAGCAATTGAGTTTGATAAGCAACGGTATAAGGTTGCGAGATTGTCTGGTCTGCAGCAATTGGAAAAGCCCTGTCTTCATACGCGATTAGGTCAAAAGCCGAATCAAGAAAAAAATGACGTGGAATCGTATTGATTGCTTCTAATACCCTTTGATCTGTAATGCCTTTAGTAAGAAGCAGGTCCACTAATCTTTTACGTAAGCCTTTGTGCTGATATGTATCAACGTATTGTTTCATAAGCCCTACGAATATACAGTATCCCATCAATCAGAAAGAATCAATACCCGAGATGTGAAAAGAAAACTGCGATGATTTATTTCTTCACAGCAGTTGCTTATTTAAAACTATTTGTTTTATAGTAAGTGCATATCCACAATAATTCTTTTGATCTTATTCTCGAGCAATACAAATGTTTCATCAAAAGCTGCTTTATTAACCAATGCTGCTTTTACACTAAAATAAAATTTAATCTTTGGCTCAGTGCCAGAAGGTCTTGCAGAAATCTTACTACCATCAGTGGTTATAAATTGAAGTACATTACTCTTTGGAAGTGTGATGGGCCATGTTTCTCCAGTTGAAGGATTTGTTCCGAGCGATAATTCGTAATCCAACAATTGTACTACTTTCGATCCATCAATAGTTAATGGTGGGTTTTTACGGAACCCATCCATCATATCAGCAATTTCCTTTTGACCGTTCATTCCTTTCTTTGTGATACTAATTAAGTTTTCGTAATAGAAACCATATTGCTGATACATTTCAATCATTTTCTCGAAAAGAGTCTTACCCTGATCCTTTGCAAATGCGGCCATTTCGCACATCAAAGCAACAGCTGCAACAGCATCTTTATCCCTTACCTGATCCCCAACCATTAATCCAAAGCTTTCTTCACCACCAATTACATAATTTTCTTTTCCTTCTTTTTCTTTGATCAATTCCGCAATCCATTTAAACCCAGTCAACACATTATAGCATGCCACATTATTTGCTGCTGCCAGGTCATTGATCATTTGAGTTGTAACGATTGTAGTGATTACCATATCATTTGGCTGTGCAATACCTTTTGCTTTTCTCGCTTCCATCATATAAGCACAAGCCAAAACAGCAGTTTGATTTCCATTCATCAATACCCAATCACCTTTATGATTTTTAACACCAATACCTACGCGATCTGCATCAGGATCGGTGCCTAACAAAATATCTGCATCCAATTCTTTTGCTTTTTGCAATCCAATACTCATTGTTTCAGATTCTTCAGGATTCGGATACGCTACTGTCGGAAAATTTCCATCAGGAGTAGCCTGCTCTTCAACAATTGTAACGTTAGTGAACCCGAAATTTTTTAAAATCTGAGGAATCAGAGTAATGCCTGTCCCATGAATTGGCGTGTATACAATTTTAAGGTCATGTTGTCGAGCAATTATCTCTGGGTAAACGCTCAAATTTTTTACCATCAACAGGTAAGCGTCGTCCATATCCTTACCCAGGATCATAATATTAGATTCCCCTCCAGTCCATTTCACTTCGTCAATACCCGTAACAGCTTCTACTTCTAAAATTACATTTTTATCGTGTGGGGGTACTAATTGTCCTCCATCGTTCCAATATGCTTTGTAGCCATTATATTCTTTGGGGTTATGAGAAGCTGTACAAACCACGCCACCTTTACATTTCAAATAACGAATGGCAAAACTTAATTCTGGAGTAGGTCTCAGAGATTCAAACAAATAAACTTTAATTCCATTTGCTGCAAAAACATTAGCAGTAGTTTCAGCAAAAAACCGGCTATTATTTCTACTATCATGAGCGATGGCTATTTTAATTTCTTGGTTTCCGTACGTCTTTTTTAAATAATTGGCGAACCCTTGTGTAGCCATACCAATAGTATATTTATTAATACGATTAGTTCCTACGCCCATTATACCTCTTAATCCACCAGTACCAAACTCCAAATTTTTATAAAAGGAATCGGCGAGTTCTTCTGTATTATTTGCCTGCATCTGGCTGATTGCATCTTTTGTAGCCTGATCATAATTTCCGTTCGCCCAAACGTTTACTCTTTCTTGTATAGCAGCGTCCATAATGGTTAATTTATTTGGAAAATTACAATAGAATTAATTACAATTTATCAATCGTTGGATAAATAAAAAAGAAAACTAGCACAAGACTTTTAAAAGGAATACCACATTTATCCGTAATAGTGCTTTCTTAATTATTGGACCTTATTTTGTGATAATATCTTTAATTATTTTCAGGTGATGATTCGTATGAATTTCAATAAATATTTGTGTGTCTTTCAATGTTAAGTGCCCCAATCCAGGATGTTTAAAAAATTGCCCCGCGTGTAGGTGACTCAACCCCTTTATGGATATCTTGGTTTTCTGAATATGATTTAATAAACGTTCTAAATCAAACCCGGAAGGAACAACCGATTTGGGTGCTCTGGCCTTTCCTCTAGGTATTTGTTTACGAATAAATACAAGTTGTTTTCGCCAATTGAAAGCTGGTTTATAATCTTCTTGGTTTGATTTACTCAAAGTATCTATGATACTATTAATCACCAGCAAGGAGTGTTCAATATGCCAACCTACAGAGGAAGTAGAAATGCGCTGATTAATTAATTCATGCTTTGTTACAAAGCTTTCTAATACTTCTATTTGATTTTCCAGTTTTTTCATATTAAATAAACTCCCTTTTAGTAACATATGCGCCAATAACTTCTCCGTCTAATACTTCAACTTCAATGTGATCTTGCAGCGTAGTTGCTACTGACATCCCAACATAATCTGGTTTAACAGGGTAAAGTTTATGCATCCTTTCAACCATTACCATTGTTTGAACAGTTCTTGGATAAAAAGCTAAAAAAGGCTTCAAACCATATAAAAGGGTCTTACCGCTATTTGCCACATCATCGATCAGTATTACGTTCAGATCGTTCAAATTTATATCTTCACTCAATACCACTTCTTTAGGAGTGTGTTTATCAAGACTCACAGAAATGATTTTAATTTCATTACGCACATAAGGCCTCAAAAGCCCGGCAATCTTATTGGCAATTACTAGTCCACTTTCTTTAACCCCAACTAGAATCACTGCAGCATCACTTCCACTCAGGTTTTCAGCAAGCTCAAGTGCCATCCGATGTAATTTTTGGATAGCAGCCTGCTGGTTAAGAATATATTTTCTTTCTGTCATACACTAATTTATATTTCAAAAATAAGCACAATAAAACCAATCCCCAATCCAATTTACAACAAAGCAAACTGTTAACTTAGCATCCTAATTAATTAACCATGACAATTCTACAGCAGGTTATTTTTGTATGTTTAACTGGAGTCTCCGTATGGCTTTTCGCTAAGAATGCGGGGGAAATAAAACGAAATATTTTTTTAGGTCTTCCTGAAACCCTCAACAATAACAAATTTGCACGTTGGAAGAATCTATTCTTGCTAGCGCTTGG
>JAYUFN010000161.1:0-2044 GCA_043738705.1 Bacteroidota bacterium | reverse complement strand
AGCGACCCTAGTCTTGGGGGTGCTTTCGCAGAAGTGATTATGGAAGAGTTATGTAAAAGGCACTCGTTTGGTGTTGTTACTACGCACTATCTTAATCTTAAAGTAATGGCAAATCATACACCAGGCATTTTAAATGCAGCAATGCAATTTGATGAAGTGAACCTTCAACCCCTTTACCGTTTAATTGTAGGCAAGCCTGGAAGCTCTTATACTTTTGCTATTGCAGAAAGAATTGGATTATCTCCCAATCTTATCAGCCGTGCTAGGCAATTGGTGGAGGAAGATCATTTTAAGCTAGATAAGTTGTTGAATAGAACTGAACAAGATCTGCAGCATTTAGACAAAGAAAAAAAGCAATTGAATAAGTTATTACGCGAAAATGAACTGCTTAAAAAAGAGATGGAACAGGTTTTGGAAAAGGAGAAGCATATTCAACAGGTTGAGTTATTAAAGCACCAGAATACAATTACTGAAGAAAAGATTTCTTATTTAAAAGATATGGAAAGGAAGTTGAAACAGATTGTACTGGATTGGAAAAAGTCGGAGAATAAAAACGAAGTGGTCAAAAATCTGCAAACCCTCCTGTTTAAACAGAAAGAAACCATAGTAGTAAATAAATTGGCAAAGAAAGTTGATTTGAAATACAAGGAACTCAATAGATCGATTGAAGTTGGGTCTTTGGTGAAATCGAAAAAGAATTATCAGGTGGGTGAAGTAAAAGAGATTAGAGGGAAGCGTGCAATTGTGCAAATTGGACTATTGCCAATGAATGTGGATTTGGCCGACCTAATAACCGTAGAAAAGATAGAAGCAGTTACTAAAGAAAATTGATTGAATTACACTTGTTACTAATAAAATAGACTTTTTTATATACTTTTTGTTTTTTAAAAGCATTTATTTTTTGTTTTTATCTTTCAGTTAAATCCTTTCCAGCACTGCATTTCAAGGTAATTCATACAGAAAAAAATAAATCATTTTCATAGTTTTTTTGGAATATCAATTCCCCTGCTATTATTTTGCAACCGGAGAGTTGGCAGAGCGGTCGATTGCGGCAGTCTTGAAAACTGTTGACTGTAACAGGTCCTGGGGTTCGAATCCCTAACTCTCCGCAGCTTAAAACCTGGAATGTAATACTGTATTGCGTTTCAGGTTTTTTGTTTCTATAAGTCGCAAGAGGGTGGTGAATTAATTCTTTTTTCTTCTATTTTCATTATTATTTTACAAGTAGAACCCTTTCTAAAATCATTCTCCCGTTCCAAAAATGAAATAATTACCATGGTAAGCCATGAATTGATTCATATCAAACAATAGGAAACCAATGAACTGATTATTTGCCCCGATACTATTATCTGGAAGGGGCATGATCTCACTGCATTTAATAAAATTGATTATGAATCGCGACTTTGAGAGATAGAAGCTTTCAGTAATGAAGAAACTATTCGAAAACAGTTAAAAAATATTCGACAAAAAAAGACCTTTAAGACAATTCTTAAAGGCTTTTTTTCTGATCATTATCTTATTAAAATTTTGGAACAACACCCATATTGAAAAGTATAAAAGAATAAATATCTGCAGTGGTCTCTATATTCTTTGCAGTATTGCTGGCACCATGTCCAGAATTGGTGTCAATTCGTATTATGGTTGGGTTATTGCTAGTATTCTTTTCTTGCAGGGTGGAGGCATACTTAAATGAATGCGCAGGAACAACACGGTCATCATGGTCTGCCGTAGTAATCAAGGTAGCTGGATATTTTACCCCTGCTTTGATATTGTGTAATGGAGAATATTTGTATTGCGACTCAAACTCTTCTTTATTATCACTAGATCCATAATCTGCAATCCAGTTCCATCCAATTGTAAATTTTTGAAAGCGTAACATATCCATTACACCTACCTGTGCGATCGTTACTTTCATCAGATCTGGACGCTGATTCATAACTGCACCTACTAATAAACCACCATTGCTTCCTCCGCGAATAGCCAGAAAATTGGATGAAGTATATTTTTTACTAATCAGGAATTCACCAGCTGCAATAAAGTCGTC
>JAYUFN010000160.1:0-15819 GCA_043738705.1 Bacteroidota bacterium | reverse complement strand
TTTAGTAATTGGCTATTGGCTGTTGCTTAAATTCACATCTGCTCCCGGCTTCCCTATGGGAGACCTTACGCAGTCAGGTAATTTTGCATCTTTTATTGACCGTACCATATTGCCCGGTAAACTATATAGAGGTAACCATGATCCAGAAGGTCTAGCTTCTACAATACCCGCAATCAGCACAGGATTGCTGGGTATTCTTACTGGTAATTTCATTAAGTACAATCCAATGGAAGGGAATAAAAAAGCGTTGAGAATGGCTATTGTTGGAGTCGTATTTATTGTTATCGGGTTGATTTGGAACATGGATTTCCCTATTAATAAAAATCTTTGGTCCAGTTCTTTTGTAATGATTGTAGGTGGAATTAGTCTGCTTTTATTATCTATTTTCTATTATATTATTGATATACTTGGATATCAAAAATGGGCTTTCTTTTTTAAGGTAATTGGTATGAATTCTATTCTGATTTATCTATCTGGGCACTTTATTAAATGGGAGTACACTACCCGTAGTTTATTTACCTGGTTGGCACAATTGATAGGTGAACCTTATAATAACCTTGCTCTGGTAATTTGTTATGTAGGAGTAGAATGGGCGTTCTTATATTTTTTGTATAAGAAAAAAGTTTTCTTGAGTGTATAAAATATGAAATAATCACTAGTTAATAAGCGGGTGGTTTCCTCCCACCTTTTTTGATTACCGGCGGCGGCGGTGCCTTATCACCATTCTTTACAATTACAGGAGGTGTAAATTTTACAGGCTCAGGCGCTTTTGGAGGCTTTGGTTTGTTCTTTTTATTACTGCCAGTAACTGTTACTGGTATAAGATCAGCCCCATTTTCAACAATGGGTTTTGTATTTTGAATTTTTATTTTTGATTTTTCCTTCTCCTGCGCATTTGCAAAAATGCCAATACCAAAAAGGAAGAAGGCGATCAGACTAATTCGTAGGTTCATATTTTTCGTTTTAGCTAGGATGCTAAATGTGATAATTTCCATAAAGTATTCTGCAAATTCGTGTAGAAATGGGTTGATTGGGATAGAAGATTTAGTTTTGAAGCATGTGGATGATCTGCAAAAAAGAATGGCAACAGTTTTTTAGTAGCCTCACTGGCTATATGGCACTGGTTTTATTTTTATTGTTAAACGGACTTTTCCTCTTCGTATTCCCTGATACCAACTTGCTGGATTTTGGATATGCATCCTTAGCTGGTTACTTTAATTTGGCGCCATGGTTATTATTATTCCTGATACCAACCATCACAATGCGATCATTTTCCGACGAATACAAATCTGGTAGCTTTGAAGTGTTAAAGACATTACCCATAAAACCACAATCTTTAGTTTTAGGAAAATTCTTCGGTGCTTTGTTGATTGTTTTAACTGCTTTATTGCCTTCTATTATTTATGCTGTTTCTATTCAGCAACTAAGTGTAACAGGTGGTATCGATATAGGTGGAGCCATCGGTAGTTATATTGGACTTTTATTATTGGGTGCTGTGTTTACAGCCATTGGGATTTGTACAAGTAGTTTCACTAATAATACCGTTGTGGCATTTATTGCTGGGGCTTTTGTTTGTTTTTTATTGTACAGTGGGTTTGGGGCTTTTAGTAAACTCCCGATTTTTAATGCAGGACTAGATTACTTTATTGAAATACTAGGAATTCAATTTCACTACCGAAGTATTAGTCGCGGTGTATTGGATAGCAGAGACTTGATTTATTTTTTAGGGGTTGTTGCACTCTTTCTTTTTATTACTAGCAAAAATATCAGTAAGCGATAACCCGACTATTATGAGAAAAATATTTGAAGGAAGATTTGGATGGCTATTAGCAACCATGTTGTTGATTGGTTTAATATACTTTTCTAACTGGTTTCCACTTCGTGCCGACCTAACAGCCGAAAAAAGATTTACTATTACAAATGCTACTAAGAAAATCCTGAACGATTTAGATAGTACCATCACAATACAAGTATTTCTTACCGGTGACCTACCAGCTGATTACAGAAAATTAAATCAATCGGTACAAGATCTTTTAGCTGAATTTAAAAACCTGTCGGGAGGCACTCTATTAAAAATAAGTTTTGAGAAGCCTGGTGAATCTATAAAAAATGATACTGCAAAAGTACTTTTATATGATAGTCTTGCGCAGTTGGGGATTGTGTTTGAACAATCTGCAACGAGATCTTCAGAAACAGAAAAAGCTACACAGCAACTGATAATTCCCTCCGCACTGGTTAGTTATAAAAACCAAAAACCGATAGCGGTTGATCTACGCAGTAGTAAGAAGTTATTTAAACAATATAATGTTCTTACCGCAACCGAAGGTCCGCAGGAGGATGTTGAAGCCACTCGAAATGCGGCTGAAGCGTTATTGGAATATAAATTTGCAAATGCGATAGATAAGCTCACTAGAAAAAATATTCCTACAGTAGCCTATACTGTGGGCAATGGAGAACCCATTGATCTTAAAGTGAATGATTTGGGTGAGAGTCTTAGGAATGAATATCGCCTTGCAGTTTTTGATTTAAAAAAAGGTTATCCCGATGCGTCAATGATAGATGCGATGATGATTGTGAAACCTACTCAACCATTTACAGAAGAAGATAAATTAAAGATCGACCAATACCTCATGCACGGAGGAAAAATTATTTGGTTTGTCGATAAATTATATGCCGAATTAGATAGCTTAAAACGCAGTCAGGCTAGCTATACCGCATTTGATCGTGGATTAGATCTGGATGACCTGCTTTTCAAATACGGAGTTCGTATTAACGGTGATCTTATTCAGGATTTGAACTGCTCCAAGATTCCGATCGTGATAGGACAGAACCCTGATGGGTCCCCTACAATGCAGCGCGTTCCCTGGCCTTACTACCCATTTCTGTCTGCGCATGGCGATAACCCCATAACAAAAAATCTGGATCGAGTATTACCTCTTTTTCCTTCCAGTATCGACACAGTGAAAGCACCTGGAATAGTAAAAACTATTTTGTTATCAACTGATAGTAATAGCCGCAGTCTTAGTTCTCCAGCAATGGTTTCTGTAAATAGTGTTCATGGTGAAGAAGACATGCGAAGTTTTACTAAATCATATATTCCTGTGGCTGTTTTGTTGGAAGGTAAATTCAATTCTTTCTTTAACAACCGCGTTAGCCGTAATTTATCCGACTCTATTCTTAGAGCTACTGGTAAAATTTATTTAAGCAAAGCTGAGAAACCGGGAAAACAAATTGTAGTGGCTGATGCAGATATTGTAACCAACGAAGTAACCCAAACCAAAGGAGCTCTGCAAATGGGCTTACTTGCAATGGAGAATTATCGTTTTGCAAACCGGGAATTCTTTTTAAATAGTATCGATTATTTAATAAGTACCAACAATCTATTTGAGAGTAGAAATAAAGAATTTGTTTTGAGACTTCTCGATAAAAAGAAATTGCAATTACAACGTACTAAATGGCAATTCATTAATATTGGATTACCCATTGCATTTGTCTTATTTCTCGGAACGATCTATCAGTGGAAAAGAAAAAAACAATTCAGCGCTTGATGATCCGATAGCGATGTCTACCTTTACTCTCAATATTTAGAATGGATACAGAGCAATTTATTTACCTGATTTTCGGGATTGTGCTTTTTTTAGCACTAGTGTTTGATTTGGGATTGATTAGCAAAAGAAATCAAACCATGAGTATTAAACAGGCATTTATCCAGACAGTTTTTTGGGTAGCGCTTGCTTTAGCTTTTTTTGTATTTCTCTGGATGGAAAAAGGCAGTAAACATGGTTTGGAATATCTAAGTGCCTATTTGATGGAATGGAGCCTAAGCATCGATAATATTTTTGTTTTCATTTTAATTTTTAATTCATTTAAAGTTAAAGAACAAAATTATTCAAGGGTACTGTTAATTGGTATTCTGATGGCAATCGTATTTCGTGTAATTTTTATTACGGTTGGAGTAACTTTAGTTTCACAGTTTCATTGGCTACTCTATGGTTTTGGACTATTCCTTTTGTATACTGGCTATAAAATGTTTACCACCAATGAAGTGGATAATCTCGAACCTCATAATACCAAAGTATACAAATTTCTAAAAAAGTATTTGCCACTTACATCGCACGATGGACATGGCAAATTTTTAATCAAAGAAAATGGTAAGCCAGTTTATACAACCCTTTTTGTGGTTGTGATATTGCTCGCGTCGATTGACCTTGTTTTTGCATTAGACTCTATACCGGCCGTGCTGGGTATTTCTAACGATAAATTGGTGATCTACACTTCTAACATTTTCGCAGTGCTTGGATTGCGCTCTTTATTTTTTTTATTGCGTGGTGCTGTTAATAAATTTGAATACTTGCAGCAGGGTATTGCAGTAGTGTTAATTTTTATTGGATTAAAAATGCTTGGCGAAATTTGGATCGATCAATGGATGGATAAAATTTTCCAGACTATCCTCTCTCTCCTTGTAATATTATTTTGTTTGTCTACTTCTATCATTTATTCTATGTATCATCATAAAAAAAACAGCATCAAAATTTTGAAAATTAAAAATGATCAAATTATTTGACCTATTCTATAAATGATATCGCAAAGATTATTCATTCAAACAATCAGGAACTGATTGATTCTGAAATTGAATACTTGATTATTGATAGTAGAAAAATTGTTTATCCTGAAGCCTCACTTTTTTTTGCTTTAACCAGCTCCCGCAGAGATGGTCATAGCTTTATACCAGAGCTATTAAAAAAGGGGGTCCGAAATTTTGTAGTCTTAAAAGGGTATGATTATACAAATTTTAAAGAAGCTAATTTTCTGGAAGTAGATCTAGTACTCGATGCTTTACAATCACTAGCCACATACCATCGTAGTTCGTTTCTCAATTTGCAAGATGGTTCTGCCTTTCCGGTAATAGGAATTACTGGAAGCAACGGAAAAACAATCGTAAAAGAATGGCTCTATCAGTTGCTGGCTGAAGATTACCGGATTGTACGAAGTCCACGTAGTTATAATTCTCAAATTGGAGTACCACTAAGTGTATGGCAAATAAGTGCCACACATAATATGGGTATTTTTGAAGCTGGTATTTCTACAGTGAATGAAATGGAAAGACTTGAAATAATTATTCAACCTACGATCGGGGTACTGACTGGATTAGGAGAAGCTCATCGTGAAGGTTTTATTTCAGCAGCAGAAAAGTTTCGCGAAAAAATTAAATTATTTAAAAATACAAATCAGCAAGTAGTAGCCGCAGACAGTTTGTTGCCCTCCAACCTAACTATGCTGCTACAACAGTTTCCTGATGTTTTTTATTGGAGCCGTTCATTAGATGCCCCTTTAAAAATAATAGAAGAAAATCAGTACTTAAATCAAACAAAGATTGTTGCGCTAGTCAACCAAAAAAAGAGGGAGCTTCTAATTCCATTTATAGATAAAATATCGATTGATAATGCATTAACCTGTTGTTCGGTTTTATTAGTGCTTGGATTTGATTTAGCTGTGATTCAGGCAAGGATCTTGTTGCTTGAGTCGGTAGAAATGAGGATGCAACTAAAAACAGGTAATAACAATTGCTATCTCATTAATGATAGTTATAGTAACGATCTTTCTTCACTTTCATTGGCATTATCCTATTTAAAACAGCAAGCTGGTGAACACAAAACTACCTTGATTCTTTCTGACATATTAGAGGCTGGTATTTTGGACGACTTGCTTTACGAACAGGTTGCAAAAGAACTTGAACAAAGAAATATCACGCGTTTGGTTGGCATAGGTAAAAAGATAAGTACACATAAAGAGTTGTTTTTGAAACGTATTCCTCTTTGTGATTTTTTTGATTCAACAGAAATGTTTTTGCAAGAAGTCAACACGCACTTATTCAATAACGAATACATTTTATTGAAAGGTGCCCGGGTTTTTGAATTTGAAAGAATCAGTAAATGGCTAGAACAAAAGCAGTACCAAACTGTGATGGAGATCAATCTTACCGCAATGGCTAATAACCTTAAAGCTTACCAACAAAACTTATTGCCGGCTACAAAAGTGATGGCCATGGTTAAAGCTTTTAGCTATGGAAGTGGAACTGTTGAAGTGGCTCGTTTACTCGAGTTTCATAAAGTTGATTATTTGGCTGTTGCTAATGCAGATGAAGGCGTAGTTTTAAGAAAAGCCGGCATCAGATTGCCGATTATGGTAATGAGTGCCGATTCTGCCGATTTTGATATCCTCCTTGAATACCACTTGGAACCCGAAATCTATTCATTCAATATTTTCTATGCCTTTCAACAATATTTGCAGAAGCAGGCTGTTTTTGGTTTTCCAATTCATATCAAGTTCAATACAGGAATGAATCGTTTAGGCTTTGAAGTTGCGGAAGCAGACAAAATTGCAGCACTAATTTTAAATAATCAGTTGATGGTTGTAAAATCTGTTTTCAGCCATCTTGCTGCAAGCGAATCTGCCGTATTTGATCTATTTACTCAAGCGCAGGCCAAAGCTTTTGATACTGCATGTAATATTTTACAAAAGCAATTGGGCTATCGTTTTATACGGCATCTTTCAAATACTGCAGCGATATTTAGAAACCCAGCTTTGCAATATGATATGGTGAGATTAGGAATAGGCTTGTACGGAGTTGATACTGCAAATGAACAGAGTTTACCATTACAAACCGTAGCAACGTTAAAGTCTACCATTGCTCAGATTAGAGAAGTACAAGCTGGAGATACGATTGGTTACGGCAGAATGGGTTTGGTTACTAGAAAAAGTAAAATTGCTACAGTTCGAATTGGATATGCAGATGGATTTAACAGAAGACTTGGTAATGGGAAAGCATGGATGCATATAAAAGGTCAACTGGCGCCTGTAATTGGAAATGTTTGTATGGACATGACCATGATTGATATAACAGACCTTAAGGGGATACAAGAGGGTGATACCGTTGAAATCTTCGGCGCCCACCTCTCTGTTCAGGAAATTGCAAAATTTGCCGGCACCATCCCTTATGAAATAATGACAGGGATTAGTCAAAGAGTGAAAAGGGTGTATCTGGAAGAATAATTCAAAATTCAAAAGTAAAAATAGTGGAATCTGATTCGACCGTTTAGCACATTTCGCATTCTCTTCATTTTTGAATTTTGCCTTTTGCCTTTTAACTTTCTATATTTGCCCACCTTAAACAGTTCAAGTGAAAGCAAGACAAGTAATATTATTAATTCTATTTATCATATTTGCCGATCAGGCAATGAAATTTTATATCAAGCTCAATTATTTTGCTGGTGAAGAGCATATGGTGCTTGGCCTAAAGTGGTTTCGTTTACATTTTGTAGAAAATGAAGGAATGGCATGGGGTTGGAAGTTCGGTGGTGGTGTTGGTAAAATAGCTTTAACACTTTTTCGTTTAGTGGCAGTAATTTGGGGAAGTTTTTTATTACGCGACTTTATCAGAAAGGGATACCACAAGGGTTTTGTCATCTGTGCTTCTATGATTTATGCGGGGGCTTTGGGAAATTTGATAGATAGTATGTTCTATGGAATGATCTTTGAATATAGCAATCCGCTTTTTCAAAATGTAGCTAAACTGTTTCCAGTTAAAGGAGGTTATGAAAGTTTTTTACACGGCAGGGTGGTGGATATGATGTATTTCCCCATTATTACCAATACACAATTTCCTTCGTGGGTTCCTATTTGGGGCGGCGAGGATTTTGAATTTTTTAGACCGGTATTCAATATTGCAGATGCTGCAATATCATGCGGAGTAACCGTGATTTTGATCTTTCAAAATAAATTCTTTACAAAGCATGTTACTGAGCAGCATGACACGATAGAAACAAATACGGTAGTGAATGATAAGAATCAAATTTTTTAATAAATCTTCCAACCTAGAGCCGTAACATTTTGTACCGAAGCTCCTGATAAATTAATACTCTGATCAACTAAGCCAATCCCTTTTGCGTAAACTGCAAGTCCTTCAACTTGTTTAAGGTAGCTTGTAGTTCCTATTTCTTTAAACAGGATTTCGCGCTTTACTGTGATAGTATTATGTAGTGTTTTAGAGGCAATTGTATAATCAGCTCCTACATTCATAATTGTAAAAACCGCTTTTGCACTTCCGGTTTTACTAATGCCACCGTTATATCCACCAAACTTTACAGTCGTTGCAATGGTTTCCCAACTATATCCTACAGGCTGATTAGCTTTTAAATAAGGGTATTCAATAAAATTACCAGCACCAAGCGAATCAAAGATACCCGTATAGTCAAAGTCGATAGTTCCAAACTCATAATAGCTATTAGAGTCGCCTTTTGCAAAGTAAAAAGTGTCCTTTTGAGAAGTAGCATATTGATAATAATTCTTACCATTAAATGGAATGGTAGGGTCAGTTACGGTAACCAGTATACTATCAATATAATTACCAGTAGCACTTACTAAATGCGGACTATATTTAAAATTCCAAAATGAGTGGGTGCTTGTTACTAAAAAATCTTCACCAACTCCGTTTTGAATAGAAAAACCGCAAGTAGTAGAATTGAATGTCACAACAAAATTAGTGGTGTTTGGTAGGATAGGTTTACCAGAACCTTTTAATTTAACAACAGCAGCCCCAGGTGTCAAAACGAAACCGGAATCCCTAAACCACATTCCATTTGGTGTATCTGTAGAGATCTTATATCTACCAGCGCTTGTGAAATTTACCTTTATCAAAACATAATTGCTGTCGGTTAAAACTGAATCCAACAGATAAGTTCCCTTAATAATCGCAGACTGGCAATTGCCAAGTGAATCCAAAATGGTTCCTGTGGCACTTCCTTGAGTGGTGCCTAATTCTGTACTTAGTTCCTTCTGACAAGAGACAAAAGAAATTAGTAAAAGAATACTAAGAATGCAATAGTTATGAAATTTATTCATCTTGTCTTAACGATAGCTAGTTCTACGAATATCAGATAAAATTTAGACCAAAAACGCAGCCTTGTTTTCTAAATTGCCGATTTCATGAAAATCTTTAATATTCTTTAACGTTGTAACCGATATCTGATTCAAGGCTTCCTCTGTAAAGAAAGCCTGATGGGCCGTAATCAAAACATTTGGGAAGCTCATTAGCCGCTGAATCAGATCGTCCTGTATAATATCGGATGAGAGGTCACGGAAAAATAATTTCTCTTCCTGCTCATAAACATCAATACCCAAATAGGCAATCTGCCCTGATTTCAATGCTTGAATCACACTCTTCGTATCAATCAAACCACCCCTGCTAGTATTGATGATCATCACCCCTTTTTTCATCATGGCGATGGTGGTTTCATTGATAATATGTTTGGTCTGATCATTCAGTGGGCAGTGCAATGAAATGATATCACTTTTTAACACTTCGATCAATGGTTTAAACACTACGCCAATAGCTTCTAGGTCTCTATTAGCAATTACGTCGAATGCCGTTACTTTGCAACCAAAACCTAGCATAATTTTACAAAAAACTTTACCAATATTTCCTGTTCCAATTACACCAATTGTTTTATTATGAACATCAAATCCTAATAAACCGTTTAACGAAAAATTTTGTTCTCGAACCCTGTTATAAGCTTTATGAGTCTTTCTGTTCAAAGTAAGAATCATTGCAACTGCATGTTCTGCAACTGCTTCTGGTGAGTAGGCAGGTACGCGACAAACATGAATGTGGTTTCTTTTGGCAGCTTCTAAATCCACATTGTTAAATCCGGCACAACGCAGCGCAATAATTTTAACTCCCAAAGAACCCAGTGCATCAATTACTTCAGCAGTTAATTTGTCGTTTACAAATACGCAAACGGCTTCGGCATTTTCCGCTAGGCTGGCAGTTTTCTTACTCAAAGCTGATTCGAAATAGACTAATTCAAAGCCAAAATCGTTCTTATGAAAGTTAAAAAAGGCGGTATCATAGGGCTGGGTAGAGAAGAATACAACTTTCATCTATCAAAGATAGAAAACCAAGTTTAAAAGGAGGTTTTCTGTTTGCAGTTTCGTACCTTCGCCAACCTTAAAAACAGATTGGTAAAGTGTTTTAGTGTATGAAGTATCCCGAATTCTCCGGTTTAAACCTGCCCAAGATTGAGCAGGAAATATTAGCAAAATGGCAGAGCAACCAGGCTTTTGAAAAAAGCATTAGCCTGCGTGAAGGTAGAAAGTCATTTGTTTTCTACGAAGGTCCTCCAAGTGCCAACGGTATGCCCGGTATACACCACGTAATTTCCAGAACCCTCAAGGATATGGTTTGTCGCTATAAAACTATGCAAGGATTTCAGGTTAAAAGAAAGGGCGGATGGGATACCCATGGTTTGCCAGTAGAATTGGGCGTAGAGAAAGAATTAGGGATTACCAAAGAGGATATCGGAAAAAAAATATCGGTTGAAGAATATAACCAAAAATGCCGTGAAGCAGTTCTACGATACAAGGATAAATGGGATGAGCTTACTACTAAAATGGGTTATTGGGTTGATTTGAAGGATCCTTATGTTACTTTTGAAAACGATTATATTGAAACATTGTGGTGGATATTAAGTGAGTTATATAAAAAAGGCTTACTCTATCAGAGTGTTAGTATACAACCCTATTCGCCAGCTGCTGGAACCGGATTAAGCTCTCATGAATTAAATCAACCGGGAACTTATAAAGACGTAAAAGATACTTCTGCTGTTGCTATGTTTAAAGCTGTAAAAAGTGCTGTGACACAATTTTTATTTGATACTGCAGAGTCGAAGGATATTTTTTTTATGGCATGGACCACCACTCCTTGGACACTTCCTTCTAACCTCGGATTAACTGTTGGAGAAAATATCGATTATGTTTTAGTAAAAACTTTTAATCCCTATACCGCTTTGCCGGTAAACCTTGTTTTAGCAAAAGCGCTGATTGGAAAATATTTTAAAGCCGAAGGCGAGCAAGGAAATTTTGAAAACTATACTCCCGAAACCAAATTACTTCCTTGGAAAATCTTAAAAGAATTTAAGGGTAAACAAATTGAAGAAAGTACTTACGAACAACTCTTACCGTACGAAGCCAATTCATTAGAGGCTATTGAACTAGTCAGCCCTGGTGCCCAGCCTTTTAGAGTGATAGTGGGCGACTTTGTAACTACTGAAGATGGTACTGGTATCGTACACACTGCTCCTGCATTTGGAGCTGATGATTATAAAGTTGGGAAGAAATTCAATATCGGTATTCTAACGATGGTTGACAAACAAGGTAAGTTTTTAGATGGATTGGGTGAGTTCAGTAATCGGTATGTAAAAAATTATAAAGACGAAGCAGGTTATCAGGATGTGAATGTGGATATCTGCGTGAAACTGAAAAAAGAAAACCGGGCATTTAAAGTAGAGAAATACGAACATAGTTATCCGCATTGTTGGAGAACCGATAAACCAATTTTATATTATCCGCTAGATGCTTGGTTCATCAAAACCACTGCTGTAAAAGATCGAATGGTAGAACTAAATAAGACCATCAACTGGAAACCAAAATCAACAGGTGAGGGCCGCTTTGGTAACTGGTTGGAGAACATGGTTGATTGGAATTTGAGTCGCAGTAGATATTGGGGTACGCCATTGCCAATATGGAGAACGGAAGATGCGGAAGAAGAAATTTGTATTGGTTCTATTGAGGAATTAAATGCTGGTATCAGAAAAGCAAGTGAAGTTTTGGGAGGTGATACAAACAAAAATTATTTACACGCAGGCATTTTGGATTTGCATAAACCCTTTGTGGATGATATTATATTGGTGAGCAGCAAAGGTCAACCAATGAAGCGGGTGTTGGACCTCGTAGATGTTTGGTTCGATAGTGGTGCCATGCCTTATGCTCAATGGCATTATCCTTTTGAAAATAAAGATCTAGTGGATAAAGGTGAAGTGTTTCCAGCCGACTTTATTGCCGAAGGTGTTGATCAAACTCGGGGTTGGTTTTATACACTGCACGCATTGGGGGTAATGCTATTCGATAATGTTGCTTATAAGGCTGTGGTAAGTAATGGACTAGTCTTGGATAAGAACGGCAATAAGATGAGTAAGCGTTTGGGTAATGTAGTGAACCCTTTCGAAACTATCGAAAAATATGGGGCGGATGCTACCAGATGGTACCTGATTACCAATGCATCGCCATGGGATAATCTGAAATTTGATCTGTCAGGTATTCAAGAAGTACAGCGTAAATTTTTCGGTACACTTTATAATACTTATCAATTTTTTGTGCTCTATGCAAATGTGGATGGATTTGCTTTTAAAGAAACAGCAATCCCATTAAATGAGCGTCCTGAAATTGATCGTTGGATTCTTTCTTCCTTGAATTCGTTGGTGCAAAAAGTAACCGATTCTATGAACGATTTTGAACCTACTATTGCAGGAAGGGCAATCGAAACTTTTGTGGATGAGTATCTGAGCAACTGGTATGTACGTTTGTGCAGAAGGCGATTTTGGAAGGGTGATTATGAGACAGATAAAATTGCTGCATATCAAACTTTATACGAGTGTTTGGAGACCATTATTAGATTAATGGCACCTATTTCGCCTTTTTTTAGCGATGCAATGTTTCATAATTTGAATCAAGTATCAGCGCGTTTTACAGTAGAATCAATACACCATACAGATTTTCCTATATCGGATCCATCTGCAATTGAGGTGTCGTTGGAAGAGCGGATGCAACTTGCTCAGGATGTATGTTCCTTGGTTTTATCACTACGAAAGAAAGTAAATATCAAGGTTCGTCAGCCTTTGCAGAAAGTATTGATTCCGGTGTTAAATCCAGAGATGAAGACTCAATTACAGTTGATCGAAGACTTGATTATTGCTGAAGTAAATGTGAAAGAATTGATTTACATCACAGAAACAGAAGGGATTATAAAAAAGAAAATCAAACCCAATTTTAAAATGCTGGGTAACAAACTAGGCGCTAAGATGAAAGCGGCTAGTGCTTTGATTGGTGAATTTAGTCAGCAGCAGATAGCCATGCTTGAGAAGCAGGGTAGTCTTGAGATTATGATAGATGCCACTGCCTACCAGATTGAATTGAACGAAGTAGAGATTGCAGCGGAGGATATTCCAGGCTGGAGTGTTGCTAGTAAGGGTAGTTTAACCGTTGCTTTGGATATTTTGATCTCTGAAGAGCTAAAACAGGAGGGAGAAGCCAGAGAATTTGTGAATAGGATACAAAATATCAGAAAAGAGAACGGTTTTGATTTAACAGACCGTATATTCGTAAAATTGCTTGATGCTAATGGGATTAAGCAATCAATAATAAAATATAACGATTATATTTGCCGCGAAATTTTAGCAGACGTCATTGACCTAGTTCCGGAATTACAGGATGGTTTTGAGATTGAGGTAAATGATATTTTGTTGAAAGTGGTAGTCACAAAAAAAGCATAAACTATATGCCTTCTAAAAAACCTGCACCCAAAAAAACAGGAAAACCTGTTGCGAAGTCTTCAAAACCAGTGATTAAGAGCGCTAGTTCAGCAAAAAAAGTAGTACCGTCTAAAAAGGCAGTACCTGCTAAAAAAGTTGTTGTTGCTAAGCAAAAAGCTAAATCAGTGGTAAAACCTTCAGCGAAACCGGCTACCAAAATCGTTTCCAAATCAGCACCAGCCAAAAAAGCTGCGCCAGTTAAAGCTGCGCCTGCTAAAAAAGCTACCCCAATAAAGTCTAAAGTTGCCGCAAAACCGGCTCCTAAATCCAGTGCTCCGGTTGTTTCAAAAAAACCGATGGCTAAACCAATATCCAAAACTCCCGAAAAACCTGTGGCAAAACCCACCCCAATTCCAGTTAAGAAAGCAGTTACTCCAGCACCAACGCCAGCAGCAACGGTATTACAGAAACCTAAAGCTCCGGCAGTAAAAGCTGCCCCTGCTCCCCCAGTAAAGCCTGTTAAAAAACAGCCTGAACCAATCAAAGACATTAAAGTGCCTAAGACAAATGTGAAGACAAGTGTTCCTTATAAACCAATGTATACGCCATTGGAAAAAAGAGAAGAACCTAAAACAGGGTTAAATCAAACCTTAGTAAAATATAGCGATACAGATCTTGCCGATTTCCGAGAATTGATTGGTAAGAAACTTGAAGCAGCTAAAAAAGAATTAGCCTATTTACAAGGACTGATTACCCGCAAAGATGAAATGGGTGGTGATAATGATGATGCTCGTTATATGACAATGGAAGACGGAAGTATGAGTATGGAAAGAGAGCAACTTAGCCAAATGGCTAGTCGCCAGATTACTTATATCGACCATCTTGAAAAAGCCATCATGCGGATTGAAAATAAAACTTATGGTATTTGCCGTGTAACTGGTAAGCTAATTGATAAAGCTCGTTTAAGAGCAGTGCCTCATGCCACTTTGAGTTTGGAAGCTAAGCTTGGTTTAGTTAGACACTCAGCTGAATAGAAGTTAAAAGTAACAATTCAAAAATAAAAAGTCGAAGCCCTTTTCTTAATTGAAGAGGGCTTTTATATTAGCAAGGAAGTATTTTAATTTTTGAATTTTGTTTTATTTCACTTCCTGCATTTCCACCAACCTCCTATAAATTCCATCTTTTGCAAGAAGCTCATCGTGGCTTCCTCGCTCAGCGATCTCACCTTTTTGGAGTACGATAATCTCATCTGCATGGCGAATGGTAGATAGTCGGTGTGCGATCACAATTGATGTTCTGTGCTGCATCATATTATTAATGGCGTCTTGCACCAGGCGCTCGCTTTCGGTATCTAATGCAGATGTTGCTTCATCCAAGATTAGAATTGGGGGATTTTTTAAAACTGCTCTTGCAATGGTTAATCGCTGGCGCTCACCGCCGCTTAGTTTAGATCCTCGGTCGCCAATATTGGTTTCGAATCGATCTTCTTTTAACTGAATAAAATGGTAAGCGTTTGCCACTTTCGCTGCGTGCTCGATGGCTTCACTATTTGCACCATCAATCCCTAAAGCAATATTGTTTGAAATGGTATCATTAAATAATATCGGTTCCTGAGTTACAATGCCCATTAGGTTTCTAACAGCATGCAAACTATATTCTTTAATATTCACTCCATCGATCAATAATTCACCTTCGCTCACATCATGAAAGCGGGGAATTAAATCCGCCAATGTACTCTTGCCCGCTCCGGATGAACCCACTAACGCAATTGTTTTTCCTTTTTTAATAGTGAGATTAATATTTTTCAGAATGGTAATATCATCGTAGGAAAAAGAAACGTTTTTAAATTCAATACTATGATTGAAAGTAGGAATGGGTTTGGCATTTGGATTGTCAACAACAGTGATTGGAGCTTTTAGAATTTCTTCAATTCTGGCAATAGCTGCGCTACCTCTTTGCGCATTATAAAAAGAAGTTGATAATGACTTTGCAGGATTGATAATTTGTACAAAAAATAAAATATACGCGATGAAATTTTCGGGACTCATGCCACCTTGGTGATTTAATACTAGCTCACCCCCAAACCAAAGAATACAAGAGAGCACGAGCACGCCTAGAAACTCTGAGAGAGGCGAAGCCAGATCTCTTCGAAAATTCATCCTGTTTCGGATATTATTCAGGGTATCGTTTGTATGAAAGAATTTAGATCGAAGAATTTTTTCTGCATTGAAGGCTTTAATTACCCTTAGCCCCCCAAGTGTTTCATCCAATATCGACATCAAAGTACCAAGTTGCTCCTGTGAAACGGTAGAATGTTTTTTTAGAGAACGACTAACCCTACCAATGATGAAACCGGCAATTGGAAGTAATACCAACAAGAACAATGATAATGCAGGACTCATTAAGACCATCAAAACAAGCACAATAATAATTTGGAGAGGGTCGCGGATTAGTC
>JAYUFN010000159.1:0-2057 GCA_043738705.1 Bacteroidota bacterium | reverse complement strand
TGATTGAAGCCAAGTGGTTATTCAATTTAACTCCAGATCAAATACAAGTAGTTATCCATCCTCAAAGTATTATTCATAGCATGGTACAATTTGAAGATGGAAGCTTGAAATCACAGATGGGTTTGCCAGATATGAAATTGCCAATACAATATGCGATGGCTTTTCCTTATCGAATTCACAATGATTTTCCTCGCTATGATTTTAAAAAACCACAGACACTGAGCTTTGAAGAACCAGACATTAAAACTTTCCGCAATCTCGCATTGGCTACTGAAGCCCTCAATAAAGCGGGCAACATGCCTTGCATTTTGAATGCAGCAAATGAAATTGCCGTTTATGCATTCTTAAGAAATCGAATTGGTTTTTTGGATATGACAGAAGTGGTTGAACAAGCCATGCAAAAAATTAGTTTTATTGAGAAGCCAACTTTAGAAGAGTATTTTGAAACAGATGGGGAGACACGTAACTTTGCTGCCTCTTTAATCCATATGTAATTAAATCAATCCAAATTTAAGCAGCCAACTAAAATTCCCCTGGGATCACGAATTATGAATTTATTAGCAATCGATTGGATAAGTATCGGCGTTAAAACAGCTCAATTTATTATGTCATTTTCCATCTTGGTGGTCTTGCATGAATTAGGGCATTTTATTCCTGCCAGAATTTTTAAGTGTAGGGTTGAAAAATTCTATTTGTTTTTTGATCCTTGGTTTAGCATCTGGAAAAAGAAAAAGGGCGAAACAGAATACGGGTTAGGCTGGGTTCCATTTGGAGGTTATGTAAAGATCTCGGGCATGATTGATGAGAGCATGGATAAAGAACAAATGAAATTGCCCCCAGAACCGTATGAGTTCCGATCGAAACCTGCTTGGCAGCGATTGATTATTATGATCGGAGGGGTTGTAGTTAACATTTTATTAGCCATCGTAATCTTTATTGGGATTTCATGGGCTTGGGGCGAACAATACTTGCCGGCCAAGAATTTGCTCTATGGAGTTCATGCCGATTCACTCGCTAGAAGTATCGGTATTCAAGATGGTGATAAAATTGTTTCTATTGATGGTAAAATCGTGGAAGATTTTGGGACCATCGTTCCTGAAATCATTACCACTGATGCAAAAAAAATGCAGATTGATAGAAGTGGTAAGTTAATTGATTTGAACTTGCCTGACGGTTTAATTAAGAATTTATTTAAAACAAAAAAGGGTAAAGAAATTGCTGCAGATTTTATTACCATGCGCTATCCAGCCATTGTTGATTCTGTTGCAAAGACTGCAGTATTTACTAAAGGCAGATTTCAAAAAGGCGATAAACTCATTGCATTTAATAATAAGCCATTTACCTTTTTTCATGAGTACGAGGGTTTGAATAAAGGCTTTGCCGATTCGGTAGTTTCGTTTAAGGTTTTAAGAGCAGCAGATACTTTTGACGTAAAAGTGCTATTGAATAATAAAGGTGCAGTAGGTTTTTTCCGAAAAACGCCATACGAAATGTTTGGTACGGTGTATCGTCAATACAGTTTTGCTCAAGCCATTCCAATTGGATTCAACAGATGCTTTGAAACCCTCGCAAGATATATCACAGGAATCAAACAGATCTTTACTGGTAAGGTAAATGCAAGTGAGTCATTGGGTAGTGTAATCAGCATTGGAAATACTTTTCCGGGTGTTTGGGATTGGCAAAAATTCTGGACACTTACTGGTATATTTTCTATCATCCTCGCATTTATGAATATTCTTCCCATTCCTGCATTGGATGGGGGGCATGCGCTCTTCACAATCTATGAAATGGTTACCGGACGGAAGCCTGGCGATAAGTTTATGGAGTATGCTCAAATGGTGGGAATGATTTTATTATTAGGCTTGATGGCTTATGCTTTAGGACTGGATTTCTGGAGATTGTTTAAATAAAAGGTAACTTTGTAGAATACTGGGGTCGTATTGGTTTTGACAGCATATGTCACGGTTGGTGTAAGCATGCAGTGCGTTGGATAATTAGCACTTTAATCTGAATATTCAAACTTCAAATGGCAATACTCAGTATGCCATGGCTGCTTA
>JAYUFN010000158.1:0-2060 GCA_043738705.1 Bacteroidota bacterium | reverse complement strand
TTTTAGGCTAAGCTTGTTTATTCTTATTGCCTCCAATCAAGCCCTCTAGCAAATAAGTTGCAATCGAAACCACTAAGCTAAATAGTAAAGCTGATACCCATCCATCTACTCTAAATCCAGGAACAATTTCTGATACCCATTTGATGATAATGATATTGATGACCAACAGAAATAAACCTAATGAAAAAATGGTTATTGGTATAGTGATGATTACAAGAATGGGTTTAACAAAACTGTTGAGTAGCCCTAAAACCGCTGCTACTAAAACGGCTGACATAGAATCACGTACATGCACACCTGATAGTACATAAGCTGCTACTAAAACGGCTACTGCAGTAATTAAAGTTTTTCCTATAAAACGAATCATGTCTTTGAATTTAATGAAAGTTAAGATTATTTTCATTCCTTACAAACAACAAAAGCCCCGCATGAAAATGCGGGGCTTTTGTAATAATAAATAGTTACTTTCTAGGGAAGCTGATTGCTGCCTGTGCTGCTGCTAATCTAGCGATTGGCACACGAAAAGGAGAACAGCTTACATAGTTCATCCCTATTTGGTGACAGAACTTAACGCTCTCTGCATCACCACCATGTTCGCCACAGATACCTACTTTTAAATTAGGTTTTGTTTTGCGTCCTCGCTCAGTACCGAACTTAATTAATTCTCCTACACCTTCTTGATCGATGGTTTGAAATGGATCATCATCCAAGATTTTTTGATCAAGATAATTCGGTAAAAATCCACCAATATCATCGCGGCTGAATCCAAAACTCATTTGCGTTAAATCGTTCGTGCCAAAGCTAAAGAAATCAGCTTCTGTTGCCATTTGCTCTGCTTTCAGCGCTGCTCTTGGAATTTCAATCATGGTTCCAAAGAGATAAGGGATCTTTTTCAGTTTGGTTTTTTCCAATACTTCTTTATATACTCTATCCACAATTGCTTTCTGGTGAGTCAATTCAGTTACGGTACAAGTTACTGGTACCATGATTTCTGGAAATGGCTTTTTACCAGCGATCATTAATTCAGCGGTGGCTTCAAAGATAGATCTGATCTGCATTTCAGTAATCTCAGGATATGAGATACCTAAACGTACACCACGGTGTCCTAGCATTGGGTTATTTTCGTGCAATGCCAAAACTCTTCTTCTCAGTAAGCTCATACTAATTCCGAGTTCTTTACTTAACTGTTGCAGTTTAGCAACATCATGTGGCACAAACTCGTGTAAAGGTGGATCGAGTAGTCGGATAGTTACAGGAAATCCATTCATGGTATTCAGAGTAGCTTTCATATCTTTCTTTACAAACTTGGATAAGTCGTTCAATGCAACTCTTCTTTCTTTCTCTGTTTTGCTCACGATCATTTTACGTAATAGGAAAAGTGGCTCTTCACTTCCTTCGCCATAGAACATATGCTCTGTGCGGAATAATCCAATTCCTTCTGCACCAAATTTCAAACCCTGTGCTGCATCGCCAGGAGTTTCTGCATTGGTACGTACACCCATTATTTTGATTTTATCAACCAGCTTCATCAGGTTTTTATATGCCAAATTTTTAGCCAAATCGATATCAACCAATGCCATACTTCCATGGTATACTAAACCCTTGGTTCCATCCAGACTAATCCAGTCACCCTCTTTGATATAAGTACCATCATTCGCTTTGAATGACTTTGTTTCGCTATGAATTTCGATATCAGTACAACCTACGATACAGCATTTACCCCAGCCACGTGCAACGAGTGCGGCATGAGAAGTCATACCCCCTTTTGTTGTTAAGATTGCTTGTGATTTATGCATACCATCTACATCTTCAGGTGAAGTTTCTTCGCGAACCAAGATTACTTTTTCGCCACGACTTGCCCATTCAACAGCATCGTTTGAAGAAAATACTACGCGACCTTTTGCACCACCTGGGCCTGCCGGTAAACCTTTTGCAATTGCTTTGGTTGCAGCTTGAACTTTTGGGTCAAGCATTGGTAATAATAATTCCACCAATTGATTTGGGCCTACACGCATGATAGCAGTTTTCGCATCGATCATTTTTTCGTTAAACATATCGCT
>JAYUFN010000157.1:0-2068 GCA_043738705.1 Bacteroidota bacterium | reverse complement strand
TGCGGCGGAAATGAAGCACGGACCAATTGCACTAGTAGATGATAAACTCCCGGTTCTTTTTGTAGCAACTAAAGATTCGTACTATCAAAAAATAGTTTCGAATGTACAGGAAATCAAAGCGCGCAAGGGAATGGTTATTGCTGTAGCAACTGAAGGAGATGAAATTATTCCAAGCATGGCAGACGATACCATGTTTGTTCCTGATGCGGATGAAGTACTAGCACCTTTACTTAGTGTTATACCATTGCAATTACTCAGCTATTATGTTGGATTAGCAAAGGGATTAGACGTTGACAAGCCTCGTAATCTTGCAAAAAGTGTAACGGTAGAATAATAAAAAATTTGGTTCACGAAATAGATCGATTCTTATGGCTCAGAACAAAATCTATAAAATGCCAATGAATTCATTGGGCTATGGCTTTATTGATTCCCCTTATTTACCTAAAGGAAAGGATGAATACCATCTAAGAAATATTCAAAACAGAAACGGTATAAATTATCGTCATCTCAATGCTTATGAAATAGAAGTATTGGTAAGGAATAGAAATACCAGCGACGACTGGAACAAGTTTTTGGTATCTGATCTTTTCAACCCCGAACTGGTCAAGAACTGTAAATTTTATGGGTTAGTACGTATTGGCAAACTGGAGCCAATCTGTTTAGGATTCAGTGATCTAAAAATTCCGGTTGGTCTGTACAATTCAACTATTATCAGTTGTGATTTTGGCGACAATGTAGTGATCGACAACGTACACTATTTGGCTAATTATATTATCGGTTCAGAAGTATTAATCACGAATGTGGATGAAATGGTTACTACGAACCACAGTAAATTCGGGAATGGCATTTTAAAAGATGGAGAGAGTGAAGATGTGCTTATTTGGCTGGAACTCTGTAACGAAAACACAGGCCGTCGAGTACTGCCTTTTGTAGGGATGTTACCAGGGGATGCCTATTTATGGAGTAAGTATAAAGACGATACTATACTGCAAGAACGATTCAAAACATTTACAGCCAAGCAATTCAAGCCGGATCGTGGCTATTATGGAAAAGTTGGAGATCGTACTGTTATTAAAAATACAAGGATTATCAAAGACGTTTGGATTGGATCAGATGCTTATATTAAAGGAGCCAATAAATTAAAAAATCTAACTATTAATTCTGGAGCCGAAGGCACCACTCAAATTGGTGAAGGCTGTGAAATTGTAAATGGAATTATCGGATTTGGATGCAGGCTATTCTACGGTATCAAAGCGATAAGATTTGTGATGGCCGATCATTCTCAGTTGAAATATGGGGCGAGACTGATCAACTCATACCTCGGGCAAAATGCCACCATTTCTTGTTGTGAAGTTCTGAACTCATTAATTTTTCCTGCACATGAGCAACACCATAATAATAGTTTTTTATGTGCTGCACTGGTAATGGGGCAAAGTAATATCGCCGCTGGTGCCACGATCGGCTCTAATCATAATAGTCGTGGTGCAGATGGGGAAGTTATTTTAGGCAGAGGCTTCTGGCCTGGTTTATGTGTGAGCCTAAAGCACAACTCTAAGTTTGCAAGTTTTACCATACTTGCCAAGGGTGATTACCCGGCAGAATTAAATATTCAAATTCCTTTTTCGCTAGTCAGCAATGATATTAGCAACGATCAGTTAATTGTGATGCCAGGATATTGGTTCATGTACAATATGTATGCGCTGGAACGTAATTCATGGAAATATATCGATAGAGATAACCGTACTGAAAGAATTCAACATATTGAATACGATTATCTCGCTCCTGATACCATCAATGAAATATTTAAATCATTAGAATTACTTGAAATAGCAACTGGTAAGGCCTATCAGTTAAACCAGGATAAGGATAAAAAAATCAGCATAGAAGAAGCAGCTACTATTGGGCGAAATCTGTTAAAGACCGGTAATAAATTAGTTGATAGTTTAGAAATTCTAGGGGAAGAATTTGAAAATAGTAAGCGGAAAATTATATTCAAAAAAGTACTCAGAGCCTACCATATTTTTGAAGAGCTCATTAAATTTTATGGGTTGACTGAGTTGATTAAATT
>JAYUFN010000156.1:0-2075 GCA_043738705.1 Bacteroidota bacterium | reverse complement strand
CTGAGCCAGTCAAGCATCTTGATCAATTATTAATGTTTCCTACAGGTTTTTTTGGGTAAGCTGAATTGCCTTTAGCATAAAACCAAAGTATGCGATTCATCTTATCATCTTCCCCTCCATCAACATCTTTAAATGCTTCATCCCTTGATTCCAGTGCAAACTTTTTTGCTTTACCCGATAAGGTATTTATTTCTGGATTCATTTCGTCTAAAGGAATATTATTTAAAACGGCAGAATAGGGTTTACTATTTTTTGTTGACTCAAAACAATCAGTCATTAGCCTCGCGCTAGCATCAATGATATTCATTGGTGGTAGTCCAAGTATTTGTTCAATCGTGCGTAGCATGGAAGTCTGATTATAATTGGTGGTCACCAGTTTGCCTTTGCTATACTTACTAATCACGAGTCCCAATGTTCTGTACGACGAAATATGATCCCATCCGCCTTGTGAATCATCTTCCGTAATAAAGATGGCGGTTGAATCCCAATACTTGCTCTTACTAATCGCTTCAACAATTCTACCTACTGCAAGATCGTTATCAGCAACCATTGCATTAGGTGTTGGGAATCCGGGAGAGGTTCCTGTGGTATGATCGTTTGGTAAAGAAAGTACCATCAAGTTGGGTAGATTATGATTGGCTTCATAATTTTTCCAATCTTCTAAAAATATAGTTGCTCTTTGTTGATCTGTAAAATTAATATTATCGCAATCAGGGTAAGTAGTAGAAATGATAGGACGAATTCTTGCAATGGTGCTAGTATTATGCCAATCTGGTTGTATGCCGTTTTTATAATCGCGATAAAGTGAAGACCAATTGCGTTTAGTATTATAAATTGTTTCGCAAGCTTCTCCGTAAACTCGAACTGATTTGCCATGGTCTAAAGCTTGATTCCAGATAAACCCGTTTTTATTATATACGAGCGCATCTTCCTGACGATGTGGATAGCTTCTAAACCAAGCCCTCACCATTTTTTCTACATAATCAGATACCATTCCCGCGTCTGTCCATTGATGTCCCTCGGCTGAAGATTTTCCAGATGCATAATAATCATCCATCCAACCGAATTGTTTCGCAAGTGCATGAAGATTCGGTGTAACTTTTTCTCCGAATACACAAAGCGTGCTATCATTTTTTCCCTTAGGTAAGTCACCAAATACCTGATCGTAAGTTTTGTTTTCTTTAATAATATAAATCACGTGTTTAAAAACAGAAGGCTCCCCAAGTCGTTCAGGCACAGGTATTGCTGCAATATTTTCTCTTGGTGCTAATTGTAATTGTTCTATTCTGTTTGCTAAATTTAATTGAACAACCTGTTGGGTGTATATTTCTAAATCTTTTACATTTGGTATTGGAATAATACTCACCGACGCAATTTGCTGGTGAATAGTTCTTGCTTTTTTTCTGGTATCAATAACATTCGATCCGTTTGATTCTAAATTCGTAACAACCAATAAATTTTTATATATTTTTAAACCTCCGGGATAAGCTTCTGTTGGAATAAAACCTGTTACAACCGATTTGCCTTTTCCATTTGCAGCAGAATTCTTCCCAAGCTCAACAACTGCTATTGCATTGTTTAAACCATTGGCTACATATAATATATTGTTTGCCTCATTAAGCTCTAAAGCATTCGGTGTACTTCCATGTAAGCTATCTATTGCAAGCTGTAAACTAACTGGGATGGTTTCTACTACTTTATTTGTTTTTGATTGAATCACAGAAATGGCATCACTAGAACCATTTGATACATAAATATATTTTCCATCTTCTGATGCTTTCATCGCATTAGGATGTAGACCTACACTAATGTCCATTACTTTTTCTCCACTATGCTGCTCAAATACAGATACGCTTCCTGTTGCTGTAGCACCGGTTCTTGGATCAGTATAAGCTAGTCCCCAGGGCACTCCTGCTCTTTCTTTGGTACTATCTATTGCAATGTTTCCTGCCCAATTACTTACATAAATTTTATGATTTGCAATTGCAATACCGTAAGGTGCAATGCCCGTGTTCGATTTCCAAACAATGCTTTTATCTGCCCATTTTATTTTCAATAATTCGTTGTTGCCATTT
>JAYUFN010000155.1:0-2078 GCA_043738705.1 Bacteroidota bacterium | reverse complement strand
TACCATCAAATCCCTTTAATCTTTTTTTACCAGTAAGCAACTGCTGCATTAATCCTTTATTGCGTTGTTGCAGTTGGATAAGGAGTTGTTGGGTTTTGCAAATGGCATTATCCCATATGCCAAGGATATAAGCTATTTTGTTTTGTTCAATTAGAGGAGGAGTTACAATAGGAAAGGAGTCAAGAAATTCTACATTAATGTTTTTTTGTGCACCAGGGGCAACATATTCAATTCTCTTTTGATTAAAACTAAAAAAATAATTGAGATAGACATTGCTAGTCCTATCATCACAAAGAATCCCCACCAGACTGTCTGGACATGCCATCGGAAAATCCAAGATTGCTGTGTGTCCAATATTTGATGCAATAGTCATTAATATGGTCCCCATAGGAAAAAGAATACTTACTTTCAGTCCTTGTTCGTTTAGAGTTTGAGTAAATGATTTTACCCTTCCATTTGCATTTGTAATATCACTTGTTTGAACAAATGGAATATTCCCCCCATAAAATCTGGGATCATTTCTTGGTCTAGGTGAAAATCTACCTCTTTTGATTTTAGAAATTATACCTAAATTCTTTATATCCCATTCTAGTGGAATCCATCCTAACGGTGTATGTTTATAGCCAGGCTTATGTTGATTATTAACATTCATATTAAAGTCCTAATTCTTTTAGATATTCATTCATTTGTGATTCCACCAATACCAATTCGGATTTTAACCGTTTGATTTCCGCCTGAGTTTTAGCAATTTCAACTGGTTCTTCTTCTTCAAAAGTATCCACATAGCGAGGTATATTTAGATTATAATCATTATTGATAATCTCTTTCAATGTAGCCCTGTATGCATATTTTTCAATTATTACTGCACCTTCATCTGAGTTTAGTGCTGGGGCAACTTTAAAGGCTTTGTAAGTTTTTACAATGTGTGGGATATCTTTATCTTCCCTTAATTTGTTTTGATTTTTACCTGCTTCATATTCTCTGCTGGCATCTACAAACAACACGTCTTTATTATCACCTTTAGCCCTATTAAAAATTAAGATGGCGGCAGGAATGCCCGTTCCAAAAAACAGGTTAGCAGGCAGGCCTATTACTGCTTCTAAAAGGTTTTCTTTAATCAATTGTTCTCTTATTTTACCCTCTGTACTTCCACGGAATAAAACACCATGCGGCACTATCACTCCAACCCTGCCAATATCCTCATAAGTAGTTTCAATCATGTGGGTGATAAAAGCAAAATCACCCTTGCTCTTAGGTGGTACTCCACGATGAAAGCGGTTGTATTGGTCTGCCAGCGCATCTTCAGCCCCCCACTTATCTAAAGAAAAAGGTGGGTTTGCTCCAACAATATGAAACTTCATTAACTGATCTCCCTCTAAAAGCTTCGGATTATTGATTGTGTCTCCCCATTCGATTGTAGCGTTATCAAATTCATGCAGGAACATGTTCATGCGTGCAAGCGCCCAGGTGCTTCCATTGTTTTCCTGACCATATAGGGAAAAATTATTGCTACCAACGTCTCTGCCCATTTTAATGAGCAATGAACCTGAACCACAAGTAGGATCACACAAGCGATTACCAGGCTGAGGGGCCAACAATTTTGCTAATAAAGTAGACACTTCGCTTGGGGTATAAAAGTCACCCGCTTTTTTACCTGCATCACCTGCAAATTTTGCAATCAGGAACTCGTAAGCATCGCCAATGATATCATTTCCTTCCAAATGTGAAGGCTGAATATCTAATTCAGAAAAATCCACCAGCAGATTTTTTAAACGGCGGTTACGGTCTTTCGTTTGACCAAGATTAGCTTCGCTATTAAAATCTATGTTACGAAACACTCTTTCCAACTTGCTTCGGTTGGCATCTTCCAATTTTTCCAGTGCAATATTTATTAACTCACCCAGGTTGCTTTCATTACGTTGTTCAAATAGGGTATCGAAAGAACTTTCTGAAGGAAGTTGAAAACGTTCGTTACGCAATGCCCTTTCAATACGCACTTCATCATTTTTATATTTTTCGACATAGACTGCTCGTTTATCTTTCCATACATCAGTAACATATTTCAAGAACAGCATCGT
>JAYUFN010000154.1:0-2079 GCA_043738705.1 Bacteroidota bacterium | reverse complement strand
CCTACGGCAACCAGATAAGCAAGTGCTCCCCATGTTTGCAAAGGAATAGTATTAATAGGAATATGATCACCCGATATAAGCACAATCAAGAACATGATAAATGAGCTTATTAGCATTTGCCAACCTGTAGCATAATAGGGATTGAGCTCGGTTTTTTTACGGGCAATAAAAATAGTTGCCATAGCCCAAGTAATCATTGCTATCACTGATAAAAATACGCCAAACCAAAATCCTTCTGCATGGTTGTGAAATGCATTGTCATAGAATACCAGAGCAATCCCACCAATCCCTAAAAACAAACCAATAAAAGTAGCCCAACTAATTTTATTGTTCTTATAAACAATCATTTCGATCAGCACTACCGACAAAGGATAAAGTGCAGCAATTAATGCAGCTAGTCCGCTTGGAATATACTTTAAAGCCCATGTAGCAATCCCGTTAGAAGAAACAAACATTAGGATGGCCATAATAAAAAGCCACCTAAATTGTTTTGCGGTAGGGAAGGGTAATTTCTTGAATAATAAAAAAAAACTCACATAAATAATACCCCCGCTGAATTGCCGTATCGAAGCCACTTCAAATGGGGGCGTTTTTTCTACGCCAATCTTGCTCACAACCCATGTTGTGCCCCAAAAAAGGCTTGTGATTACAAGTGCGAGATATGCTTTTTGTTTGTTTGACTTCATTTTTAATATCACAATCGATTAGTGCCTAAAATGGCGCAAACCGGTCATCACCATTGCCAAATTATTTTGAACACAATATTCAATACTGTCTTTGTCTCTTACTGAACCGCCAGGCTGAATATATGCTTTCATGCCTGCTTCGTGCGCTATCTGAACACAGTCGTTAAATGGAAAAAACGCATCACTCGCTAACACTGCATCTTTCAAATCAAAATTAAATTGCTTTGCTTTTTCAATTGCATGACGCAACGCATCAATCCTGCTGGTTTGTCCGCATCCTTTACCTACCAATTGTTTATTCTTGATTAAAGCAATAGCATTACTCTTGAGGTGCTTACAAACGATATTTGCAAATACTAGATTTTCTTTTTCTTCTTCGGTAGCTTTACGACCACCAACTTCTTCCCATTTACCATAATTTCCTTCATCCACCCCCTGATTCAAAACCCCGTTTAATAAAGATTTAGAAGGTGTTTTTAACGCGCCGCTTTCTGCTTTCAATTCTAATAAAATTCGATTCTTTTTAGTCTTTAAAACAGCCAATGCATCTTCATTAAAGGCAGGAGCAATCAACACTTCGAAGAAAATTTCATTGATGGCAACTGCAGTTGCATGATCGATAACGCCGTTACAAACTAATACTCCTCCAAAAGCACTTTCAGGATCTCCGGCGAGTGCTGCATCCCAGCTTTCTTTTACAGAAGTCCTTTCTGCAATACCGCAAACATTGGTGTGTTTGATGATACCAAATACTTTATTAGTTGATGCACTGAATTCTTTGATTAACTGTACAGCAGCATCTACATCAACAAGGTTATTATAAGAAAGTTCTTTACCATTTAATTGGGTAAAGAGTTGGGTAAGATCGCCATGGAAAACTGCAGACTGATGCGGATTTTCGCCATAGCGCAATGCCTGACTAATTCCAGGATTAAAATAGTTGCTGATTGCAACATCATAATGCATTACCACTTCAAATGCTTTTGCAGCATAAGCTTTGCGTTGCTCCAGACTGGATTCGCCTTTTTGCGTTTTTAATAAGTTTTCAAGAGAAGGATAATCGTCTTTTGCAGCGATCACCACTAAATCCTTAAAATTCTTAGCAGCGGCACGAATCATAGAAGGCCCTCCGATATCGATCTTTTCTACAATTAATTTTTCTTCTGTTGTGGTACGAAGTGTTTCTTCGAAAGGATATAAGTCAACGATGACCAAATCAATTTCAGGGATATTATATTCTTTCATTTCAATCAGGTCCTGAGGCTCATATCTTCGACCAAGGATGCCTCCGAAAATTGCAGGGTGAAGGGTTTTAACACGACCCCCAAGGATTGAAGGGTAGGTAGTTAAGCTTTCAACGGGTACACACTCAACTCCAAGGTCTTCAAGAAAT
>JAYUFN010000153.1:0-2084 GCA_043738705.1 Bacteroidota bacterium | reverse complement strand
TCATTTACATTGTATTTTTCGGCACCACGAGTTTCGAGATAATTATCTTTTTTACTCCAGCGAATAATCGACAACCCAATACTATCGGCAAAAACCTGCGATGCTTTTTCAACAGCTTCAGGCAAACCTTTTGCACGTGCCACTTTTAAAATACTATCCTTGTACAACTGCATACTTCCTTCAGGGAATGTAACAGACTCTCCAACCTTCATATAAGCCAGCAAAGCAGCCAGTTCCATATCAACACCAACGGTGTCCTTGGGAATGCTGATTTCCTTTAATCCGTTTAATTGACCGGCTAAGGATTGGTAATGTGCAGGATCGGTTGCGGCTATTACTTCATACGCCGCAATTGCAGCATAAGCATAGTTTCTAGAAGCTACCATTGGCGGGAAATTATTTCCCATCACCACGGTGTTCAGTTCGTGAACAGTATTGCTAAATAAATCGGGATTGTGTAAATAGGTTTTGTATTCGTTATTGCTTTTGCAAGCTGACATTAATACGATTACACTGAGTGCTATCAGAAGCTTTTTCATCTCTATAAAATAATTTTTTGCAGATCAATAGATACTTGAATCAATCAGGTATCAACATCAGTTCAATTCTAGGAAGATAGGTTCGATCAAAACATAAAATACCTGCGCAGCTGCTATACTGCGCAGGCTGAATCTTGTTAATCATCTTAAGACTCAGCCTGGGGCGGCTTCTCTAACTGGTCGAGATAAACCGACTTGAAATGATCGAACACGGTAGTATTAGCTGCTACTGCCACACACCTTGTTGAAGGGTTAAGGACAATTGTTGAAATAGTTGTATAATCCTGAACAGAAAACTTCACGGCATGTGCGTGATTGTCGGTTGATTTTTTTGCACTTGTATTCGAAACTAAGTCATTTGCCAAACGGAAGAAATCGTCTCTTGCAGTTTGTAGTCCTGCTTTAACTGCATTGGGAATACACATTACTTCCAAGCTGTCGTTATAAATTCTACGCTTAACATATTTATATGCAATCCCATTAATATTGATGGAACCATCAACCCTTTCATAGGTTGGGGAATTAGAATAATACGGAAGATTAGTAGGAACTTTAATACTAATTAAAGCTGCTTCATCGTAGTTTTCCTGATCTAGGGCTGCTTCCAAACGTTGATCTGCACGATCTTCCAGATAATCGGTTACAAAACGATAACCGCCCCAGTTAAACAGCAAAATACCCAATAATACTATGGCAAACAGTTTTTTCAATGACGTAAAATAAATAATTTTTATTTAACTATAAATGTTTTTTTTTCTGGACCAACTCCTGTGATCGTTAGTTTTTTCCAATGAGGTGGCAACGTGGACTTTATTTGTGTAATACCTGTAGGGGTAATCTCTAATCCTCCAAACCCCATCAATACACTTTGTATAATTCCACCTGCACCTGTAGCAAAATAAGGATTGGTTCCGCCTCTAGTTTCAGCAATTACTCGCAATGGAGGATTGAGATTGGGAATATAGGCATCCTGAAAAAAGTGAAAAGCTTTTGCACCATCACCCAAGCGTGCGTATAACAGTGTAAATATAGCTTGTGTCATTGCTGGAGTACCTTGGTTAGGCACCCTGGTAGAATAATATTCCAAATCTTTTTTAATAGCAATTGGGTCTGTTACTTCTTTCAAAGGGTACGACAATAAATTTGCATCAGCCTGCTTAATCCCTTCACCATGATAAGTGGCATGCTCTTTTGTAACACCATCAGCAAACTTTAGAATTGGAATATTAGCTGCCACATTTATCCAATCTGGATCGGCTTTCAATCCTAATAATTTAGCTGCTTCGGTTGCATTCTTCAAAGTAGCTTTTGCCGCGGCATTTGTCCAAGCATTATTATCCACGTTCTCCGCCCATTCGTCGGCCGCAACCACATTTTTAATATCGAATTGACCTACCCCATTTCGCTCTACCCTACTTGCCCAGAAATCGGCTGTTTCTTTTAAGATCGGCCAACCTTTTTCTCTTAACCAGTCCTTGTCTTGTGTAACACAATAATAATTCCATGCAGCCAAACTAACGCAAGCAGTAATATGGTGTTCAAAAG
>JAYUFN010000152.1:0-2088 GCA_043738705.1 Bacteroidota bacterium | reverse complement strand
TCTGTTGAGCTTCTTCGGTTGAACCACCAATATGGGGTGTTAAAATCACATTCGATAATCCCTGCAAGGGGGTTTCAAAACGATCTCCATTCTTTTCTGGTTCCCAAGGATATACATCAATTGCAGCTCCACCAAGTGCCTCTTCTTTTAAAGCAACGCTTAAGGCTTTTAAATCAACCACTTCACCACGAGCATAATTTAATAAAATAGCACCCTTTTTAAAGTATTTGATATTGGTCTTATTGATCAAATTTTTGGTTTGTAAAGTTTCAGGAACGTGTAAAGAAACGATGTCAGATTGAACCAAAAGATCTTTCATGCTTTTGGCAGAACTTGCATTTCCAAGTGGCAGCTTTGTCTCCACATCATAAAAAACCACTTTCATTCCAAGAGATTCTGCAAGTACACTTAATTGTGAGCCAATATTTCCATAACCAATGATTCCCAATGTTTTACCCCTTAACTCAAAACTTCCTTTTGCTTCCTTCATCCAAATTCCATTATGAGCTGCGGCATTTTTATCGGGAATTCTACGAATCAACATAATGGCGGAGCCAATACATAATTCTGCAACACTTCTGGTATTACTATAGGGTGCATTGAAAACAGCAATACCCGCTTTGGTAGCTGATTTAAGATTTACTTGATTCACTCCAATACAGAAACATCCGATGGCTTGCAATTTCTGTGCTGCTTCTAACACTTTGGGCGTAATCTGTGTTTTTGAACGGATTCCAATTAGATGAACATCTTTAACCTCTTTTATTAATTCCTCTTCACTTAATGCACCGTTCAATTTTTTTACATTCGTGTAGCCATTTTGTTTGAATTGCTGAACTGCTTTTTCACTGATGTTTTCCAAAAAAAGAATCTTGATTTTTTCCTTTGGATAGCTGGTTAATGCTTGCTTGATCATAGTGCGAATTTACTTGTTTATTCTATGCACACCATACCGATAGTTTTCCACCTAGGTTGGTGAGCCTGTTTTCTGCCCCTATATTTGCGCCTTTAGCATAAACCCACAAAAATGCCAAAATCAATGCTAGTAAGTTTTTTAACCATTTTATTACTCGCTTGCAGTCAGCCAGCAAAACCTCCAAAAATTCAGGCGGTTATTGCCGACACAACCCTATTTACTCCACTTACTGAAAAGGAAAAAGCCTATTACTACGCAAAAATTGAAGCAATATACCCTACGGCATTACTTCGTTCAGGTTTTAATGGTAGCATTCTCCTTGCTAAAAATGGAGAAATTATTTTCGAAGATTATAGAGGGATGATCAATTTTAAAACGAAAGAATCCATTACAGCAAATTCAACCTTCCATCTAGCTTCGATATCAAAGACTTTCACAGCTACTGTGATTCTTCATTTAATGGAACAGGGCAAAATAAAGTTAACAGACCCTGTAGAAAAATATCTTGCAAATTTTCCGTATCAACACATTACAATTAAAAATTTATTGACACACCGAAGTGGGCTACCTAAATACGACCATTTTATGGATGGAACTCGTTCTGAAAGGATTAAGGCAAAAAACAAAAAAGGAAAAATAGTTTATAAAACAAGGTTCTATAAGGTTCCAATTGATATTGCTGGTTTACCTAACAATCAAGAATTATTGCAGTATATGATTCGAGCACAACCTCCAGTAGAATCAGCACCCGACCGTAGGTTCAGCTATTGTAATACGAATTATGCAATGCTGGCATTGATTATTGAAAAAATTACAAAAATTGATTTTCCTACTTATATGAAGGATAGTGTGTTTACTCCGTTGGGAATGAAGAGCAGCTATATTTTTAGTATAAAGGATACCGCAAACTATACGCCTTCTTATAATTATAATAAAGCTCCATTTCCTCTCGAAAAACTTGATTGTATTTACGGAGATAAAAATGTATACAGTAATGTAAGGGATTTATTACAATGGGATAAAGCATTGTATGAGGGGAAATTTGTGACTAAGCAAACAATGGAAATGGCTTATCTACCTTATAGCAATGAGAAAAGAGGCCAAAAAAATTACGGACTTGGATGGCATTTATTCATCAACCCGCCTGATCCAATTATTGTTTATCATAATGG
>JAYUFN010000151.1:0-16091 GCA_043738705.1 Bacteroidota bacterium | reverse complement strand
GCTTCGGTATTGATTTTTTCTGGAACCACAAATTTCATCGCAACCGAATCGTAATAAGGTTTTATCCAACTACTATATTTAGTTCCAATCAAGTTGGTTTCATTCCAGGCAATCATCGCTCCTGAATTAATTATGATATAGGAATACGCTTTCTCTTTTAGTATTTTCTTATTTCCTAATACACCTAGTATATTTAAAAATGCTTCGAACTTCTTAGCATCTTTGAGCCCCCCCATTATATTAATCACATTTGCATCTGGATTCTGTCCGCCCTTTTTCTGTAAAAAAAATAAAAATATTTTAGAAGCCCAGTCAATTCCTGCTGAGTCTCTTAATGCATAATATTTCGACTTTTCAGCTGTATCAACTGCATGCCTTTTAAACAGTTGGTTGATCAGTGTGTCCATACCAATCCCCGCTTTTTCTAATTTATCTTGCATCATCTTCGGATCCATTGCCAGAACATCACTAATGTCTTTAGGAATAAACTTTGCTTCTTTAGGTGCAGCATTATTGCAAGCACTAAAAAGCACGGCTATAGCTAAGACGCTCAGCAAAAAACGAAATTTGTTTTGTAGATATTTCATTTAGTAAAGTTGATTAGGCTAAGTTAGCTCTTCAACTCCAATGCTTAGGTGCAAAGGTATCTACTTCATTATGGACTGATAAACGGCTTCCTGAATGGTTGGCCGCACATTTAATTGACTTAATTTGTTATTATCTCTGGTTGGTGTTACCCTGTTTGATAAGAAGATATAGATCAAATTTTGTTTTGGATCTACCCAAACGCAAGTGCCTGTAAATCCTGTGTGTCCAAATGTTTCGGGCGATACACTTGCACTTGGATAAGGGTCTTTTCTGCTTGCATTATCTTTTTCTGGTTTATCAAATCCTAGGCCTCTTCTACTTACACTACTATTGTATGCAGTAAAAAGATCTATTGTTTCCTTTTTCAATAGCCTAATTCCATTTAACTCACCGCCATTTAGTAGCATCTGATACAATTTTGCTAGATCATACGCATTGCTAAATAACCCTGCATGACCTGCCACGCCTCCAAACATTGCGGCCCCTTCATCGTGTACATCTCCCCTGATTAATTGTCTGCGAAAATGTTTTTCTTCTTCAGTTGGAACAATATTTCCAAGTGGAATATTTTCTCTTGGCTTGAAGCCTGTTGTAGTCATTTGCAAAGGTTCATAAAAATTAATCCTTGCATAATCGTTTAAGGGAATTCCACTAACGGTTTCTACAATCTTACCTAGAAAAATAAAATCGTTATCACTATAAATATAATGTCCAGTTTCTGTGAGTTTACTTTTTACGATTCTCTGATATAAACTGTCTTCGTAGTCGTTTCTTACATAAAGATTTTCTGCAGCTCTGAACTGATGGGTTGGATCTTTTTTATTACTGAAATATGCAGGATTGGGAATACCTGTAACCGTATCTATTACTGCTCTATAAAATGGTATAAACGGATTTAATCCTGCCTGATGTAGTAAAATATTTTTTAAAGTTAACGATGCTTTATCGCTTCCTTTAACCCATGGTAAATAGTCGCCTAAAGTTTTCTGTAAATCAACTTTTCCCTGCTCATATAATTTCATCATTGAAACAGTCGTAGCAGATACTTTTGTAACTGAAGCCAGGTCATATAACATATCTGCATTGATTGGTTCTTTGCGATCAAAATTGGTGTAGCCAAATGCTTTTTTATAGGCAACCTTCCCGTTTCTTGTAACTAACACCACACAGCCAGGCATTGCACCTTTAGCAATTGCACTCTTTACTAATGAATCGATTTTATTTAATGATTCTGAGTTAAGTCCCAATGATTCTGGCGTTGCGAGTGGTAAGAATTGATTGTAAACAATCCCATCACCCAATTGTAAATTAGCACAAACAGTAACAGGCAATTTGCCTTTCGGATCAAACTTGCCTTCTAATAATTCTACTGCTGCCAATTGAGTAGTATTATCATCTTCATAACAAGCAACTAAGTTTTTTGCAGCACATAAATATTTCAATGCGTATGGGTTTCCAAAAACTAAATTAATGGTATTGAATCTTTGAACCTTATTGAGCAGATCGATCGTATTATCTGATAGCCCATAATTATTAGCAGGTCTACGACTATAATTATGTAGGCCTACTACTACTGCATCATAAGTTGCAAGTACTTGTAAAATGCTATCTATCTTGGTAGCTGCATCTTTATTATTGAACAAAAAAACATCGGCTTTAAAATCAAGTAACATTCTTCCAGCAAATGCATTACTCCTATCAATGCCAATTCCTAAGTAGGCAATTTTTTTAGCAGTTAAAGGCAATAGAGATTGATTAGATTGTTTCAATAAAGTGATTGCATTTTTGGAAAGCAACTCTTTTAATGAATTTGTTTTTTCATTAAGATCATTTACCAGGTTAGTAGTATCGATAGTAGTAATACGATTCAGTCCTAGATTATATTTAACAAGTAAAACTTTTTTTACGCGTTCATTGATGATGTCCCAACTAAGTTTTCCTTCAGTAATTGCTTGTTTAATAGAAGCAATACTACCAGGGATATCACCAGGTAAACAAAGTAGGTCGTTGCCAGCAATGAGCGATTGAGCAGATGCCATTCCTTTCGGGAAATATTTAGCGACTCCTTGCATTTCAAGGGCATCTGTAAATGAAATTCCCTTATAGCCAAGTTCTTCTCTTAATAAACCATTAATTGTTTTAGAAGATAAACTAGTAGGTAAATTCGCAGTAGTATCAATTGAAGGGATGGATAGATGGGCAACCATCACACTCCCTACTCCTGCTTTAATCATTTCTCTAAATGGATACAATTCAAGGGCGTCTAGTTGTTCCCGTGTTTTATAAATGATAGGAAGATCCTTATGTGAATCAACAGAAACATCGCCATGTCCGGGGAAATGTTTCGCTGATGCTAACACTCTTGAAACTTCCATGCCCTTCATGTATTGTATGCCATATAATGCCACTTTGTATTTGTCTTCGCCGAAACTTCGATCGTTGATTACTGGGTTCTCTGGATTATTATTTACATCAACATCAGGAGCAAAATTTACTTGTATGCCTAATCTTTTACATTGTTCGCCCACTGCCTTGCCGAATTCATAAACTAGTTTTGCATCTGGTAATGCACCCATCATCAACTGCCTTGGATAATTGATCACACTGTCTAATCTCATGCCCAATCCCCACTCACCATCAATCGTAATCATGAGTGGCGTTTTTGCAATTGACTGATAATAATTTGTAAGTTCAGCTTGACGTATCGGTCCGCCTTGAAAGAAACAAAGTCCGCCGACATTATATTTTTTAATTAATTCAACCACTGAAGCAACATGATCGGGCCCGAGATTGCTATGTGCTCTAATGATCATTAATTGGGCGATCTTCTGATCCTGAGAAAGTTTTCTAAATTTCTTTTTTACCCATTTTTTTGCTGCGGGGGTTTCTTCGTAAAAAGACTGTGCTTTACTCTGCAAATGAAATAAAAAACAAATAATTACTGTGAATGCGATCAATAGCTTCTTCATATCAAATAATTGGAAAACAAGATAAACAAAATAAAAAAGCCGGAGCAATTGTTTTGCCCCGGCTTTTCATCAATTTTTTAATTTATTCGGCTTTGATTTCTTCAGCATCTTCCTCAGCTTCGGTTAATACCGGATCAATATCGTTTGCTTTTAAGATTACAAACCATTTGATCATTTTTTTCATATCACTGGAGTATACTCTTTCAAAATCCATATCTGGATAAACTTTCAGGTAATAATTTTTCACTGCTGCTGCATCCTTTTCTGAGGGAAGCGCTTCAGAATTCTGCTTCATTGCCTGAAATACTTCTACCAAGTTTACATTTTCGCGAACTGTATATACTTCGATACTTTCTAGGTGAGAAAAATTATGAACACGGCTACTTACAAATTTTGTGGTCTTGTCATCCAGCGATTTTACGATGGCACCATCTGTTTTGCTACCTACAAGTTCAAATAAACCGGTCATCCCGGAAATAGAAATCAATTTACTATACTCCATACAATCTTTATTTAAGAGCTGCAAAGTAAAGATAAAATGGACTATCTACCGCTTTGCTTTATTATCAAAAACTGTTTTAACAAAGTTTAAGAGCAATAGTTGGTTGATTTACAATGCATTTTTGGGTAGGTTCACTGGTTGTTTAAACCTATAATTCTTTTAATACTGCATCGAGTCTTGAAGAAAGCTCTTCGTAAGATGTATACCCTCTAGCTAATAAGTGAAATTTAGTTTCAGAAATCTGGATCAATACGCAAGGGAACCCCGTTACTTGCAATTGTTTGCATAGTTGGAATTCGTATTGTGCTTGTTCCTTATAATTTTCACTTTTTAGTTTCTCATAAAATGCTTCGGGGTTTACGCCATATTTATCCAATAAATTACGATAAGCTTCCTTATCGGTAAGATCCCGTCCTTCAAAATGAAGCGCATATTGTAGATCAGAAGCAAATGCAACCTGCTTTTCGGGGTATTGTTCTTTAAGGATACACATCGCAATGGCAGGCATTTCGGAATTTGGGAACCAATCGCTCAAATCCGGATTTTTGATATGCCAGAGATAGTCAGCCCCAAACTTAATGCCGGTATATTCCTCTACAGTGGGGTAAGCTTTTTCGATATATCCTGCTGTAACACTGATGGGTAAAGGAGTTTCGGGTATAATCATACCTCCAGATAAAACTTCGAAAGGGATCCGTTTACCATAAACTTCGTTTAATTTTTTAATAACAGTACTAAAGCCATAACACCATCCACAGTAGGCATCATAACAATAAAATATGGTTGGATTCATAAACCAAAGTTACTTGAATCGCCATTTTGTTAATAGGGATTGTTTTATTTTAACTTTTGAAAAATTTCGATGAGGAGATTCCATAAATTATTTTTCTACCTTTGCGCCTCATTGGTGATGGTTTACTTAACTGTCTTTTATTTTAACTCCAAACTTAATATATGCCAGGGTTTGAATTATTTGGTGCAGAAGAACGCAAAGAAGTAAATGATGTTTTGGAAACGGGTATTTTAATGCGATATGGTTTTGACGGCCCTCGTAAAGGCATTTGGAAAGCGCTAGAATTAGAAAAAGCAATCACTGAAACATTTGGTTGTAACTATGCTCAATTAACAAGTAGTGGAACATCGGCATTAACTACGGCTATGATTGCATTAGGGGTTGGCGCAGGTGATGAAGTAATTATGCCCTGCTTTACATTTGTTGCAAGTTTTGAAGCGGTATTGAGTGTGGGAGCGATTCCCGTATTAGTAGATATAGATGAAACGCTTACTCTAAGTCCATCGGCGGTAAAAGCAGCCATCACAACAAAAACAAAATGTATCATGCCAGTGCACATGTGTGGTAGTATGGCTGATCTTGATGCATTAAAAGAGATTTGTAGGCAGCATCATTTGATTTTACTGGAAGATGCTTGTCAAAGTATTGGTGGAACTTATAAAGGTAAATCACTTGGTACGATTGGCGACGCAGGAACTTTTTCGTTCGATTTTGTTAAAACAATTACCTGTGCAGAAGGTGGAGTGGTAATGACAAATAACAAAGATGTTTTTGTAAAGTCTGATGGGTATACCGATCATGGACATGATCATTTAGGGATTGATCGGGGAGCAGATTTGCATCCCTTTATCGGATATAATTTCAGGATCAGCGAACTCCATGCTGCAGTTGGGTTAGCGCAGATTAGAAAACTTAATAATTTTTTAGCGATCCAGAAAAACAATAATAAGGCACTTCGTTCTTTTCTAGAAACAATACCCGAAATAAGTTTTCGTAAAGTGCCTGATGAGGCAGGCGATAGCTTCTCTTTTCTTAGTTGGTTTCTGCCTACTGAAGAAATGACTAAATCTGTTGTTGCCGAATTGAAAGAACAAGGTATTCTTGCAGGAAATTTCTACTGGTTTGTAAATAATTGGCATTATATCAGCAAATGGGATCATCTTAAAAACGCTACTACACTGAATCCTGCAGCCGAAAAACAAAAAGAGAGCTTGCTTGCTTTACAACAAACTCAATTCCCTGCCAGCGATGCGATCATGAGTCGTTGTATTTCAACAGCAATCAGTTTGTTATGGACTGAAGATCAAATTAATGACAAGGGCAAAAAAATGGTGGCAGCGATCAAGAAAGTAATTAGTACAGTATAGACGATTTGTTAGTGGAAATAGGCACTAGGTTGATACCTGCCTTTTCCTTCGAGCTTGTCTACATATTCTATATTTCCTAACCTAAATTTCATCGATATTCTAGTGATCTTTTCGAGTTGTAATTCCTGCTTGCAAAAAAAAGCCAGATTCTTAGTGTATATGTCTACTGGTAATGAACGAAGTGAAAGATGTCTTAAACTGTCATTCCCTTTTTGTACGAAACTACCTGTCATCAAGCCTTTCTGGGCATGGATGGTGGCTGCTATTAGGAATAAATTCACAAACAAACAAATTCGTTTCAAGACCTTCTTAGTTTCATTTGTATGTAAATTTACGTTGAATAATGAATTAGAGATTATTAAAATGTAATCTGGGCTCTAATTCGAATTATTAATTAAACAGTATGTCTTTAAGTCAATCCTTACAACAAAAGTTATTACAGAAGCTGTCTCCTCAACAGATACAGCTAATGAAATTGTTGCAAGTGCCTACTGCTAACTTGGAAGAACGCATTAAAGAAGAGTTGGAAGAAAACCCGGCATTGGAAGTAGAGGAGGAAGGAACTGGAGACGAATTCAGCGAAGATTTGCAGGATAATATTGACGATTCGATAGAGGGAACTCTTGACGGAAGCGAAGAAGATTATGAGCAGGCAGACATGACTGAATACATTGTTGATGATGATGGAGAAATAGCCGACTATAAAACTAGGGATGACAATTACCCTGAGATGGACGATCAGAAAGTGATTCCAATTCGAGTAGAAACTACTTTTCATGATTTAGTGATCGATCAATTGGGGATGCTCGAATTAGATGAACGTAGTTTTAAAATTGCTGAACAGATAGTTGGAAGTCTCGACGATGATGGATACCTGCGTAGAGAATTATCATCTATTGCAGATGATCTTGCATTTCGACAAAGTATGGTGGTAGATGAAAAAGAAATTGAAGTATTATTAGTACAAATTCAACAATTCGACCCTCCCGGAATTTGTGCGAGAAACTTGCAGGAATGCCTGCTACTTCAGCTTAATCGAAATTTGGGCGAGGGTAAAAGCGTTGCACTTGCTATTCAGATATTAAGTAAATATTTTGAGGAGTTCACTAAGAAGCATTATGAAAAAATTCAGCGAAATTTAAATTTGTCTGATGAGCAAATCAAGGATGTGATCAATCAAATTATTAAGCTCAATCCACGACCAGGTGGTAATATTGGAGAAATTAATAAGGCAGAAAGTTATATCATTCCAGATTTTTTCATCCTTAATAATAACGGTCGCCTCGAGTTGACACTCAATGCTAAAAATGCCCCAGATTTGAGAATCAGTGAGGGATATAGGGATATGTTAAAGGATTACGAAAAGGGAAGTAAAAAAGATAAGCGTCAGAAAGAAGCGGTGTTATTCATCAAACAAAAAATAGATTCTGCTAAGTGGTTTATTGACATGATCAAACAACGTCAGGAAACGCTGATCAATACCATGAGTGCCATCATCAATCATCAAGAAGCGTTCTTTTTAACTGGGGATGAAACAAACATGAGGCCTATGATCTTGAAAGATATTGCAGAGCTCACAGGTTTAGATATATCTACCGTAAGCAGAGTTGCAAATAGTAAGTTTGTACAAACCGAATTTGGGACCTATCGGTTGAAATTCTTTTTTAGTGAATCATTAAGTACTGATAGCGGCGAAGAGGTAAGTACAAGAGAAGTTAAGAAGATCCTTGGAGATATTATAGAAGCGGAAGATAAACGCCGACCTTTGAGTGACGAGGTGCTTACAGAAATGTTGCAGGAAAAAGGGTATAATATCGCTAGAAGAACCGTTGCTAAATATCGCGAACAGCTGAATGTTCCCGTAGCCAGGTTGAGAAAAGAATTATAATCATTTTAAAATTAGAGATGAATAAAATAACCTCAGATGAGTCGGCTTCAGTACAAAGAGTAAGGGGGCCACTTTGGTTGATCGCATCTTTATTGTCTTTTCTTTTTCATCCGCTTTTTATTCCTACCTATATTTTTCTGTTTTTGATGAAACAGTTTCCATATGAATTTGCAGATATAACTGACTTTCAGCTCAGCATGCGTTTATTTGGTGTTTTTTGGTTGACAGCTTTTTTTCCTGCATTTGCTGTATTTCTTTTGTGGCGTTTAAAATTTAGTAGTAGTATTTTTTTGCGCACTCAAAAAGAGAGAATCGTGCCCTATATAATAAGTATGTTTTTTTATTGGTGGATGTATTATTTAAGCCGTAATTTTCATGACCAACCAATTGTGTTACGTTTTTTCTTTATGGGTATTTTTATTGCAACAGTAGTTGGATTGATCTTGAATAATTATTTCAAAATTAGCCTGCACGGGATGGGCGTTGGCGGAGCAACAACGGCTATTATATTATTTGCTTTTTATTATCATTCGTCGGTGGGGGCCGCCATAAGTACCGCAGTTTTCATCTGTGGAATGGTTTGTACCAGCCGCTTTATAGTGAGCGATCATACAAATAAAGAAATATATACGGGGCTAGTAGTAGGTATCGGAACACAATTGTTATCCTATTGGTTTGTAATGTTATAGAGCTTTGTTAGGATACTCTTTTTGATTTATTTTTTGTGAATCAAGCGCAATTTGAATGGAATCCCAAATCGGGAATAATCTATTTTTTTTTCGGTCAATAAATTTGAATATGTGGTATAGTTTAGGAAAATTTATTTTAAAGTATCGATTGGGATCATTGTTGCTTTTACTGGCACTAACTTCCGTGATGGGATTTTATGCATCGAAGGTAAAACTCAGTTATGATTTTACAAAAGCTGTTCCAACTGATAATCCTAAGTTTATTGATTTCAGAAATTTTACAAAAAAATTTGGCACTGATGGAAATACTATGGTCATTGGAATGCAGTCGGATTTATATTTCCAGAAAAATATTTTCAATGGTGTTGGAAATTTACAACATCGCTTAAGGGCCATTCCTGGAGTGGTAGGTATATTAAGTATCCCCGAGGTAGTAACACTTGATCATGATACTATCACAGGGAAATTCGGTCCAGTTAAAATATTTCATTATCCCTATTCTAATCAAGCTGATTTAGATAGTGCTAGAGTAAAATTTGAACGATTAACTTTTTATAAAACCCTATTATATAATCCTACCAGTCATGCGTATCTGATGGGTATTAATCTCAATAAAGATACTATCAATAGTAAGAGTCGCACAAGACTAATCAACGATATCAATAAAGAAGTTGCCTCTTTTGAAACAAAATATAAAACTGAAATTTATAAAAGTGGGATGCCATATATCCGAACTGTAATGGCTAATAGAGTGAAGGCGGAAATGAATAAATTTTTATTGGCTTCTTTTCTTTTATCAGCGCTTACCCTTTTTCTGTTCTTTAAATCAATCAGCTCAGTTGTCATGAGTTTATTAGTTGTTGGAATGGGAGTGATTTGGAGTTTGGGAACGATTGTTTTATTCGGATATGAAATTACTTTACTCACTGCTTTGATTCCGATATTAGTAGTGGTGATAGGGATTCCGAACTGCATTTATTTCCTGAATAAATATCACACTACTTATAAAGAAATACCTGATAAAGAAAAGGCCCTGGTAACAATGGTTGGTAGAATGGGAATTGTTACGCTGTTCTGTAATATCGCTGCTGCTATTGGCTTTGCTGTTTTTGCATTTACTAGAAGTGCCTTATTAAAAGAGTTTGGAGTTGTGGCAGGAATTAATATCATGGCTCTATTTCTAATCTCCTTATTATTTATTCCTGCAGTATTAAGCTATCTGCCTGCGCCAAAACCCAAGCATGTTAAATATCTCGAAAATAAATACCTTGAATTTGTACTCATCAAAATTGAGCGGTGGGCCTTTCACCATGCAAAATGGGTATATAGTATTACGGTAATCATCACTATTCTTGCAGTGATGGGAATTTTTAAAATCAAAAGCGAAGGGTTTATTGTTGATGACCTGCCTAAGAAAGATAAACTATATACCGATTTGAAATGGTTTGAGACTCAGTTTAACGGATTAATGCCATTAGAAATATTGATAGATACTAAGAAGCCTCGAGCTGCTCTGAAAATGGGGACCATGTTAGATATCGAAGAATTTAGTAACTATATTGGTTCAAAATCTGAAGTAGCACGTCCTCTAAGTATTGTAGAAGCTTTAAAATTTGCTAATCAAGGTTTTTATAGTGGTGATAGTGCCAGTTATGTATTACCTCTGGAGATTCCTGCCTCGGTCTCTAATGCACTTAGATCGAAAGAAAAAGAGAAGCCCGATTTCATGAAACTGATTGGTCAATTTTTGGATTCTTCCCAGCAGGTAACTCGTATTAGCGTAAATATGAAAGATATCGGCAGTTTAAAACTACCGGTATTGATTGCTGATCTCGAAAAAAAGTCGGCAAAAATTTTCGATAGCACTAAATACAAGATCAGCTTTACTGGAAGCAGTGTTACTTTCTTAGAAGGAACTTCCTTCATTATTAAGGGATTAAAAGAAAGTATTTTCTGGGCCTTTTTTCTAATTACACTTTGCATGTTATACTTATTCAAATCATTCAGGATTTTGATTTGTTCTTTGATACCTAATTTGGTTCCACTTATTATTACTGCTGGGGTTATGGGCTGGGTAGGAATTGCTTTGAAACCTTCTACTGTATTAGTGTTCAGTGTTGCTCTTGGAATTGCAATAGATGTTACCATCCGATTCCTGATTAATTATAAACAAGAGTTGCCGAATTTTAATAACCAGGTTACGGGCACATTAATTCAAACAATCCGGCATACCGGCATCAGTATTATTTATACTTCTTTGGTGCTAATTGCGGGCTTTATAATATTTTGCTGGAGCGATTTTGGCGGAACTTTTGCACTAGGGTGGCTTACTTCTTTAACATTGGTTGTTGGTACACTCACCAATCTTGTATTATTACCAGTACTAATCATCAGTACTTCCAAAAAAGAGAAAAAATAGTAAAGGCACTAGTTTGGAGCCTTAGTTTCAACTAAATCACTTCAAGCATTTTTGAGTGATTTTAAAGTTTGTTAAAATTTGTTAAATTTCTAACGATTTTATAGCCGCAATTCTCTAATTTGCGTACTTGTTTCTATATACTAAGCAGTTGTTCAATCAAAAAATTTTTTTTTATTTGAAAAAATATATTTTAATGTTTTGTAATTAATTGATAACCAAATGACTAAACTGCTTTTATTAAAAAAGCACATTTTGTATCAATTGAGCAGCTTAAATGAACATTAAAATGTCTTTTGTGTTACCATACTGTTAATTAAAACCACAACCATCAACAAACTAAAACGAGATCATGAGAAAACTTTTCGCATTCACCATTTTTGTGATGTTATCCGCATCACAATTGATGGCACAAAGTCGTACTTTAACTGGGAAGGTAAATGATGCTAAAGATGGTTCATCCCTTGCATCTGCCTCAGTTTTAAGTCAGGACGGCAAATATGGAACTAAAACGGATGCCAATGGGGCTTTTACCCTTTCTGTTCCTGCTTCTGTTAGAGCAATAGTGATTTCTTCAGTGGGGTTTACGAATCAAACCATCAGTGTAGGAACTTCATCAAGCTTTAGTATTTTATTAAAAAGAGAAGACGCTGCTTTAACCGAAGTTGTAGTTACTTCTTTGGGTATCACAAAAGAAAAGCGTTCAATTAACTATTCTACCCAAACGCTGAAATCTGCAGAGATAGCTGATCGAGGCGAAGTGAATGTTGTAAATGCTTTGCAAGGTAAAATTGCCGGTGTAAGCATTACTGGAGCTAGCGGAAGTGCTGGTGCTTCAACCAATATTAATATTCGTGGTATCACTTCTTTCACTGGCAATAACCAACCATTATTTGTAATTGATGGCGTGCCAATAAGTAAGGATGTAGATAGAACAAATGGAGGTCCGTTGGGCACATTAGGAGATAATCAGCCGGCGAATAGGGCGATGGATATTGATATCAATAATATTGAGTCGATTAATGTAATGAAAGGACCAGCAGCATCAGTACTATATGGTTCAAGGGCTGCATCAGGCGCTATCATGATTACCACTAAAAAAGGTGGTAAAGTTGGTGGTGGAGCACAGGTGATTTTAAATTCCTCTTATTCTGCTCAAACTGTTACCGGTTTGCCAGAATTGCAAAACCAATACGGACAAGGTACCAATGGTACGTTTAATCCAATCAGTACTACTTCATGGGGGCCAGCATTTATAGCTAATCCTTCTGTTGCAAATGGGTTAATTATCGGAGGAGTTGCCCAAGCTTATAATCCTTATCCTAATAACATCCGTGATTTTTATCAGACAGGTACTATTTTGGATAATAGCTTAACTATCAATGGTGGCGATACTAAACAGAACTATACTTTCTCTGTAAGTAATTTAAATCAAACAGGTATATTACCTAATTCTGGAGTTAATAGAACTTCTGTAAAGTTTGGAGCGAATACTGTTTTGAGAGATAAGATTAAAATAGGCGGTTCAATGGGTGTTACCAATACTTTGCAGGATGGTATTCTTGGAGGGAATGGTAATAGTTCATTAGGGGTACTTTCTGGTATTGCTAGAAATATCGATTTAACTTCCTACAGAACAAAGGGGACCTATAAAAATGCTGATGGAAGTAATAACTGGTTGATTCCAAATCAGGATAATCCTTATTTTGATGCTTATGAAAATCCATTGAAAAGTAATTTATACCGCTTTATTGGGAACATCAATGTAGGATACGATATCAACAGTTGGTTATCGATTGGTTACCGTTTAGGAGCTGATATTTATACCGATAGAAGAAAGCAAATCTTTGCGGTTACATCAGCAAGGGTGCCGGCTGGTCAAGTGGTTGAAAATACCATTTCAAGAAGTGAGATCAATGGAGATCTTACCTTGACTGCTAAAAAAGATCATCTCCTTTTCAACAAGCTAAATTTTTCTGCTTTATTAGGACAGAATCTTAATCAGCGACTATATCAAAACGTATATCTGCAAGGAGATAACTTAGCTTTCCCGGGATTCTATAATATTAGTAATGCAACGGTTCTTACAAATGGTTCCGGAGAGTCAACAACCAAGCAAAGGCTTATTGGATACTATGCTCAGGCTTCGTTTAATTATGATAATTATTTATTTGTAGAGTTAACAGGCAGGGCGGATCGATCTTCTACTTTACCAGAGGTCAATAACACTTATTTTTATCCATCCATCACAACAGGATTTGTGTTTACTGACGCCTTCAAAATGAATTCAGATATCTTGAACTATGGTAAATTAAGAGCCAGTTATGCAAAAGTGGGTAGAGATGCTTCTCCTTATTTGTTAGCTAATACCTATTCTAGCTGGGGTTTTGGTAATAACGTTGCCAACTTCAATTTCCCATTGGGAACTACTGCTGGCTTTGGTGTTAGTTCAAGAATTGCTCCTCTTACACTTTCTCCTGAGTTTACATCGTCTATTGAATTTGGTGTTAACTTAGGTTTATTCAAGAATAGAGTAACAATCGATGCGGCTTATTATGATGCAGATAGTAAAGACCAGATTATTAACGTAGCGATTCCTTCTTCAACAGGGTATAGTACCAAAACAACGAATATTGGGGAAATGACCAATAAAGGGGTTGAGTTATTGTTAAATGTAAGTGTAATCAAGAATCGTTATTTCAGTTGGGACGTATCAGGTAACTATACTAAGAACGTAAATAAAGTTGTTTCAATAGCTCCTGGTGTAGACAACTTCGGTATTCCGGGTAGTGCATTCATCGGTTCTATTCCTTCTATCAAAGTTGGATATCCATACGGTGTTATTCTTGGAGGGGTAATTCCTAAAAGTCCAATCAACGGACAGCGTTTAATCAACCCTGCTACTGGTGTTTACCAACCTACCGTTGCCGGACAAGTTTTATCGGATCCAAATGCAGATTATAAGATTGGGTTTACCAATAATTTAAAATACAAAAATTATTCTTTAGGTTTCACATTCGACTTTACTAAGGGCGGACAGATTCTTTCTTTCACTGCTGCTACTTATAAATCTCGGGGTATTTGGGCTCCAACTGCACAAGACAGAGACAAGCCAAGAATTTTACCGGGTGAAATTCTGGATGCAACTGGAAAGTATAGTCCTAATTATATTCAGATTCCTGCTCAAACTTATTGGCAGACTTTGGGTGGATTACAGAGTGAGTTCAATGTGTATGATGCAACTGTTTTCAGAATGAGGGAGCTTTCATTTGGATATGATATTCCACAGGAATTAGTTCGCAAATATAAAATTGGAGGCGTGCGGTTTTCAATATTTGCTCGTAACTTATTTTATATAGCACCTAATGCTTTCTTCGATCCTGAAGTAAATACTCAAGGCGCAGGAAATATCAGAGGTCTGGAATTACAAAGTGCACCCAATGCAAGAACAATTGGTGCTAATCTGAAAATAACACTCTAATTCGTATAAAATATTTAGTATGAAAAAATTATTGATAATCGTTTTAGCACTCAGCGTTTTTACTACTTCGTGTAAGAAATACCTGGATGTTAACAATACTCCAAACAACCCACTAGCGGTTCCTCCGAGTACTATTTTACCTACTGCCACAATCGCAATTGCGTTTGCAAATGGAAATGATTTAAGTCGTGTTACTTCTGCATTATCGCAACATATTGCAGGTGTGGCAAACCAAACTGCTCAGTACGATGTGTACCTACTGGATGGATCTTTTGATAACCAATGGAATAGTGAGATTTATGTAGGTGCAATTAATAACTTACAAGTGTTGATCGATCAGTATAGTGCAACAAGCCCTGCTTATTCAGGAATTGCAAAACTTGAAATGGCTTATACCTATTCAATGGCTACTGATCTTTGGGGTGATGTTCCTTATTCACAAGCTGGTCAGGGTTTGAAATTTGATCAACCTCGTTTCGATAAAGTAGCTGACATCTATCAGGGTAATACTACTTTAGGAATCACCAGTTTATTTGATCTTGTAAAAAGTGGGTTAGCTGATCTCGATAAGCCAAGCGCTTTAAAGCCGGGTAAAGATGATCTGGTTTATAAAGGTGATTTAACAAAATGGAAAAGAATGGGTAACTCTTTGATGTTGAAGTTTGCTATTCATATTTCTAATGTTGCTCCTGATCTTGCTAAAACAATTTTTTCTTCAGTAACAACAGGTAATAACTATATCAATTCCAATGCAGTGGATTTTGAAGTTCCTTTTGGTCCATCAACTGGTAACCAAAATCCTATTTATTCATTTAACTATGTGAATAGAAATGGTGATCAACAAATGAGTTCAAGATTATTGACTCTTTCAAGGAGCCTGAATGATACCGTACGTTTGAGTAAATTTTTTACAAAACCAAATGGGGTCTTTACTGGTTATGAAAATGGTTCCACTGCAAACCCTCTTACTATTAGTGCTAGGTCGCAATACAATTCTTATTTAGTTGGTGTTAGCGGCGAAGCACCAATCAGGTTACTTACTAACTTCCAGTCATTATTCAATATTGCCGAAGGAGATTTGTTATTCGGATTGGGAACCGCAGCTGCTCAATCAGCTTATAGTGCTGGTATTACAGCCTCTATGCTAAAAGTTGGTATGCTTCAGTCTGAGATTGATAATTATTTCGCAACGAATCCTTCAGTGGTTACATTGAGTGGCTCGATGGAAGATATGCGTAAGCAAATCATCACACAAAAATATATGGCTTGGATTGGAAATGGTATTGAAGCATTTAATGATTACAGAAGAACTGGTTATCCTGTTTTAGCTTTGGCCTTAAATGCACAAGGGGATGATCCAAATACCATTCCAACCAGATTGGTATACACTCCAGGTGA
>JAYUFN010000150.1:0-2098 GCA_043738705.1 Bacteroidota bacterium | reverse complement strand
AATTGCCTCCTTTAAATCAGTAGGTATTAAATCAACTGCTTCAGCAATTTCACCCTCCGTTACCAATACCGTTTTTAATTTCACCCCATCAAACTGTTCCGTAAAAAAAGACACTGCTTCATCAGCTTCCAATTTAACACGATCAAGAACCAACTTAACTTTATTCAGTAAGGAACTATTGTCAAATACAGGCCTTGCCAAGATGGTAGGCCAGGCTGACCGAGCTGGGTATCTAATCTCTTTCATTTTTATCAATCTCTTTTTAAATAATCATTTTTTCAATTGGAACAACCAAAATTCCTTCTGCTCCTGCTTCTTTTAATTGTTCAATTATATCCCAGAATTCATTCTCTTTCAATACACTATGAACACTACTCCACCCAGCTTCAGCAAGTGGCAATACGGTAGGACTTTTCATCCCTGGAAGCAATCCAATAATCTTATCGAGGTTTTCGTTGGGTGCATTTAGCAAAACATATTTATTATTTTTTGCTTTTTTAACCGCTTGAATCCGAAATATTAAACGGTTCAGCAACTGTGTTTTTTCAGCATCCAACCCTTCGTTTTGAATCAACACACACTGCGAGGAAAGAATTGTTTCCACTTCTTTCAGTCCATTCATAAATAAAGTTGACCCACTACTTACTAAGTCACAAATACAATCGGCCAACCCGATTCCGGGAGCAATTTCAACACTTCCGCTGATCTCGTGAATCTCTGCATTTACAGCATTTTTCTTCAAAAATTGGTTAACTAAAATAGGATAGCTTGTTGCTATTTTCTTATTTTCAAGAAAACTGGCACCGGTATATTCCTCCCCTTTTCGAATGGCAATACAAAGTCTACACTTACCAAACCCAAGCTTTTCTCCAACAACCACTTTCTTATTTTTTTCAAAAACTACATTTTCACCTACAAAACCTATGTCAGCTACTCCATCTTCCACATACTGAGGAATATCATCGTCTCTCAAAAAATAAACTTCAATCGGAAAATTACTTGCGTCTGCTTTGAGTTTATTTACCCCATTACTAATGTCAATACCGCACTCTTTTAGCAACCGGATACTGTCGTCGAACAACCTCCCGCTTTTTTGGATAGCCAATCGTAGTTTTGTTGGTTTATCCATCAAATTATTTTTTTCTTGCATACATTTTGTTTATCTGCTGATATTTTTTTTACTCAGCATGATTAAATAAAAAAGCCTACCATAGGGTAAGCTTTAATGTTTTATTCGAATATTCAAAACACCAATAGCCTACCTGTTCGGCAAGAAATGATGATGATGAATTATAATTGCTTTGATCATTGAATGCAAAAATAACGGCATTATCCTGTTCAATCAAATTAATTTAGTGTAAAAAATATATTAATATTAAAACGAATTCAAACTTTTTATTTGATTCATGTATTTTCAAATAGTTCCATTCAATAATTGGCTAACTTGTTTTTCCAAAATCTTAACTATGTACAAATCGATTTTAGTCTTTTTTTTCTTCGCATTGATCGTTTGTGGTGCCCCTGCACAGCAAAAACGAAAACTTGTTTGGAGTGATGAATTTAATTATAACGGATTGCCCGATCCCAAAAAATGGAACTACGATACTGGTGGTCATGGCTGGGGCAATAATGAATTAGAATATTATACCTTCCAAAAAGCTAAAAATGCCCGTGTGGAAAATGGCCATTTGATAATTGAAGCACACAAAGAAACAATTGGCACGAATTCTTATAGTTCTGCGCGTTTATTAACAAAGGGCAAAGCTGATTGGACTTACGGCAAAATTGAAGTGCGGGCGAAACTTCCAAAGGGATTGGGCACTTGGCCTGCAATTTGGACTTTAGGATCAAAAACTTCTTTAAAGTGGCCTGATGATGGGGAGATCGATATTATGGAGCATGTAGGATTTGATCAGGGAAAAATTCATGCATCCATTCATTGCAAAAAATATTATCACGTAATTGGCACACAGAAAACCGATTCAATAATGATCAATGATTGTAGCGAAGCCTTTCACGTATACCAATTAGAATGGGATGCAGAAACCGTTCAAATCGGGGTTGACGATAAAATTTATTTCAAATTTAAAAATGAGCA
>JAYUFN010000149.1:0-2101 GCA_043738705.1 Bacteroidota bacterium | reverse complement strand
AAATCTGCCTTATATAACTGCAGTTGATGGTGTTCCAAAGCACTTAGTTGTAAAATTAAGTCGCGCTAAATTTGAGCAATTGTCAGACAATTTGTTTGCACGTTGTTTAAAGCCATGTGAAGCTGCATTGAAAGATGCGGGCTATAACATTTCACAGATTGATGAAGTAATCTTAGTGGGCGGTTCTACTCGTATCCCGAAGGTTCAAGAAATTGTTGAAAAATTTTTCGGTAAAAAACCAAATAAAGGAGTTAACCCTGATGAAGTAGTTGCAATCGGAGCAGGTATTCAAGGAGCCGTATTAAGTGGTGATATCAAGGACGTTCTGTTACTAGATGTTACTCCATTAGGATTAGGTATCGAAACAATGGGTGGTGTGATGACCACCATGATTACATCTAATACAACGATTCCTACTAAGAAAACTGAAGTATATTCTACTGCAAGTGATAATCAGCCAGGTGTACAAATCCATGTATTGCAAGGTGAGCGTGCAATGGCTACTCAAAATAAAAGTCTTGGTATGTTTAATCTAGATGGAATTCCACCGTCTCCAAGAGGGGTACCTCAGATTGAAGTAACTTTTGATATTGATGCAAATGGAATGATCCATGTTAGCGCGAAAGATAAAGGCACAGGTAAAGAGCAGAAAATTCGAATTGAAGCTGGTAGTGGGTTGAGTAAAGAAGAAGTGGAGAAAATGAAAGCTGAAGCCAAAGCAAACGAAGCAACTGATAAAGAAGCAAGAGAGCGAGTTGAGAAAATTAATCAGGCAGATAGTTTAATCTTCCAAACTGAGAAGCAATTCAAAGAATTCGGAGATAAAATTCCGGAAGATAAAAAAGCTCCGATTGAAGCAGCGCTTACTAAGTTGAAAGAAGCACATAAAAATCAGGATATTGCTGCAATTGATATTGCAATGACTGAGATGAATACAGCATGGACTGCTGCAAGTGAAGAGATTTACAAAGCGCAAGCAGCAACAGGCCAACAACCAGGCGCTGAGGCAGCAGGAGCTCAAGCAAATGCAGGTGGTCAGCATGCAGCCACTGAAACCGTTACTGATGCTGAGTTTGAAGAAGTTAAATAAATTACTTTTTGCAAATTACTCAATTATAAAAGGCACTCTATTTAGGGTGCCTTTATTTTTATAAGGGGTTCATTAAAAGTTACTAACGATTGTTAGTGCGAACATTTATCTTTGCTTACAATTTAAAATTATGTTGAACAGAACCGTTTATATCGTTTCAGCAGTGCGTACTCCGATTGGAAGTTTTGGAGGAAGCCTCAAAGATTTTTCAGCTACTCAATTGGGTGCAATTGCCATAAAAGCTGCTGTAGAACGTGCCGGTATTCAGGCTGCAGATGTGCAGGAAGTATTGATGGGTTGTGTAATACAAGCAAATCTGGGGCAGGCCCCTGCTCGACAGGCTGCAAAGTTTGCAGGGCTTCCCGATCAAGTAATTTGTACTACTGTCAATAAAGTTTGTGCCAGTGGAATGAAAGCCATTATGCAAGCTGCTCAATCTATTTTATTGGGCGATGCAGATATTATTGTTGCAGGAGGAATGGAAAGTATGAGCAATGTGCCTTACTATCATGCCAATATGAGATGGGGTAATAAATATGGTAACACAACCATGGTAGATGGTTTGGCAAAAGATGGATTAACGGATGTGTATCATAATTATGCAATGGGAAATTCGGCAGAACTATGTGCCAAAGAATGCAATATTAGCAGGGAAGCTCAAGATGCATTTGCAATTGAAAGTTATAAACGCAGTCAGGCTGCATGGCAAAATGGATATTTTGATGCAGAGATTGTTCCTGTACTGATACCTCAAAGAAAAGGGGACCCTATTTTATTTGCCAAAGACGAAGAAGTGTATAATGTGAAGTTTGATAAGATTCCTGAATTGAAACCTGCATTTATAAAAGACGGAACTGTAACAGCAGCTAACGCTTCTACCATGAACGATGGAGCTGCTGCTTTGGTTTTGATGAGTAAAGAAAAAGCAATTGCCTTAGGATTAAAACCACTTGCGATTATCCGTGGCTATGCCGATGCAGCGCAAGCACCTGAATGGTTTACAACTACTCC
>JAYUFN010000148.1:0-5903 GCA_043738705.1 Bacteroidota bacterium | reverse complement strand
AATCGGTACTACAAAAAGAATTAGCTACTGGCATTGATCTGTCAACTGCTATGAAAGATGCGCGTATTGCTGCTGACTTTGGTAGAGTTGAACCGGGTACTCCTGCTTTTGATGCTTTAAAAGATACCATAGTGAAGATCAATAACTGGGATCACATCAATGCTGGTATTGCAGGTGCCCCAAGTACCGGTGGTGCAAGGCTTTTACAAAAAAGTAGGATGTATCAAACCGACGCACAATGGGATCTTAGCAATGCTGTAAAATTTGCAAATATTTTAATAGGTGCCGACTACCGTTTGTATGAAGTAATTCCTGATGGAAATAATTTTGTTGATTTTTCTAGACCAGTTGCAGACAGAAACAAAGCATTACCAGATGGCAGTTTTGGAGAGCTTGTGAAATACCGTAAATACGGTGCATTCATTCAGGTCACAAAAACATTTTTTGAAGATCGCTTAAAATTATTCGGCTCAATACGCTACGATTACAATCCCGAATTTGATCCAAAAATTAATCCAAGAATTGCAGCAGTCTATACGATTGCAAAGAATCATAATATCAGAGTTTCTTTTCAAAATGGATTCCGTTTTCCTGCATTGTTTGAGGCGCTTTCTTTCGTAAATAATGGAGGTGTTAGAAGAGTAGGAGGGCTTTCCTATATCAACCAGGGATTAGGCTATCTCGAAAATTCATATACACTTAGCTCGATTAATAATTTTAATGCTGCCGTAAATACTGATGTTCCTAATGGCTCAACTTCTAATGCTGCTGCATTAAAACATCGGGCATTATTAGATATAACTAATTTGGGTACAACAAGACCTGAACGTATCAATTCTGTTGAAGCAGGTTATAAAGCCTCTGTTCTGAATAATCAACTCATCATTGATTTGGATGCATATTTCAATGTATATGACGGATTTTTAGGACAAGTAGAAGTAGCTGTACCTGAAAATAATACGATACAAGTTGGTACAGATGCTGCAGTGATTGATATGCTAGCTGCTAATAAGTCAAAACAAACGCGTTATCGTGTATTTACCAATGCTAAAAACGATTATACTAATTATGGATCTGCTCTAGGTCTTTCATGGAAATTTTATAAAACTTTTAGTTTATCAACCAATATCAACTATAACAATATCAAACAAAATACTACAAGCGATGTTTTTGTAACCGGTTTCAATACCCCAAAGTGGAGTACTAACTTGGCTTTTGGAAACCGTGAAATTATAAGAAATCTAGGTTTCAATATTGTTTGGAAATGGCAGGATGGATTTGATTGGGAAAGTCCATTGGTGAATGGAGCTGTTCCTGCTTTCAACACAGTGGATGCTCAGATGACATTGAGAGTTCCAAAACTAAAAGCATCGATCAAAGTTGGAGGCTCTAATATTTTCAATCTGCGATATATCCAATACGCAGGTGGACCAACAATTGGCGCATTGTATTATACCGCAATTACTTTGGATGGGTTATTGACAAAATAAGTATTCAATCTTTTAAGAACTTACCTCATCCATCAAATAGATAATGGAACGATAATTTGCTGAAACAGCTGCAGATATCGACATTTCACAGGTCTTACCTGTACTGTAATAGCCATCATAAACGGTTTGATTAACTTCTAATGCTTCAACTCTGTTTGCCGCTGCAGTGAGCCCAGGATAATAAAACCCTCTATCGCCTGCCATGCCACAACAGCCTGCATTTAAAGGAAAATGAGCTTCTTTGGAACAGGCGTTTCCAATTTTTTTCAGTTTGCCTAATAAGTTCATTTTGTAAGTACTACAAACTGGATGGAAAATGATTTTATTTTTTGGTTTAGTGATTTTCAAATTTGGTAGAATTGTGTCCGAATAAAAATCAATGATATCCATCATCTGCATTTTATCAAAACGTGCTTGGTTTATAGTATTCAAATAGGGTCGGCTGCCTAAAAGTGAATGGGTACATGAGGTGGTATCCATTACAACAGGTAGCATCCCTTTTTTTGACCAACTCCATAATTTTTCGATGGTTTGGTTGATTGTAAACTGATAGGCATCATGAAAGCCTTTTGAAGAAAATGGCTGACCGCAACAGCTTCCAGTAAGTCCTTCCGGAACCAATAATGCTATTCCAGCTCTTTTAGCTACTCTTAATGCGATATCAACCGTTGATTCATTTGATTCTTTATCAGCTCCCATCATTCTGCTGATACATGAATTGAAAAATACTGCTGATGCTTGTTCAACATTTTTAGATATTGTAAATTTTATTGGGCCAGTCAATTCTATTGTCCAAATAGGAAAAGTGGGTACTACCTTTCTAATGATTTTGGTAATATTTGACATACTTTTTTTGCCTAATAATCTATTGACAAATTTTCCTGTTTTTAAAGCCACTTTTAATATTGATTCTACTTTACTAAAATGCTTTGCAATGATTAGGGCAATTCTATTTGCATTTTTTGAATGTGACTCCCTTCGTAATCTTTTTACAAGATCACCGGTGTTAATGTCAACCGGGCATTCCAATGCACATAATCCATCAACGGCGCAAGTATCCAATCCATCAAACTGATATTCCTTCAATAATTGATTATACGTAGTGGTGTCTTTTTCTTTCGCTAATCTCTGTAAAGCTCTGCGTACAACAATTCTCCTTCTAGGGGTCAACGTGAATTCCTTACTTGGACACCGGTGTTCGCAATAACCACACTCAATACATTTGTCCACTTCCTCTTCTACAATTGGAAGCGACTTTAAATTTTTAATATGACAGTCTTTATCTGTATTAATGATCACTCCTGGATTTAATAAATTGTTTGGGTCAATCAAAGCCTTCAATGCCTTCATAATTTCGTATGCTTCCATTCCCCACTCATCTGCAATGAAAGGAGCAATTTGCCGGCCTGTTCCATGTTCTGCTTTTAGCGATCCGTTGTATTTCTCTAATACCAACACTGCTAGGTCTTTCGCAAAATTTTCGTATGCAATAATATCTTCTGGTTTATTAAACGGATGTGCAATTACAAAGTGTAAGTTGCCCTCTTTTGCATGTCCGAATATTATACCATTCTCAAACCCGTATTGTAGCATCAATGCTTGAACGTCTATCACTGCTGCTCCTAACACTTCTACAGGAAAGGCGATGTCTTCTAGCAACACACTTGATCCTTTTACTCTTGCAGCGGCAACAGAAGGATACATTCCTTTACGAAGTTTCCAATACTTTTCTTGCTGTTCAAGATCTGATGTAAAATGGTAAGGTAAAATAGTTGGTAGCGATTCAAGCATATTAGCTGCAGCATCTAGGTATGCAATTAATTCTTCTTTCGATGCTGCCTGGAATTCGCATAAAATTCCGGTTGCTGTTGAAGAGAGATTTTTGATTGCGAGAGGCGCTGAAGAATGATTTTCAATAGAGCGTAATGCAGCACGGTCCATCAATTCTAATGCTGCGGCTCCTGCACCCTTCAGTAAAGGAATAGTATTACAAGCAATCAAAGCAGTTTCGAAATATAAAATGGTAGTTGCTTTGAAAGCCAAATCTGGCAAGGTTTTCATCACGGCTTCTGCAATAAAAGCAAGTGTGCCTTCGGCTCCAATTAGTAAACGACTAAGTATATCGAGGGGATGCTCATAATCAATAAAAGCATTTAGGCCATATCCCACAGTGTTTTTAAGTTCGTATTTTTTTCTGATCTTCGCTACCAGTATTGTATTATTTAATAACTGTTTTTGAAGCGCTAGTAACTCATGGTATAAATGACTTTGCTCTTTTTCAAAACGATTATAATCCTCTTGTAATGAAGTATCAAAAAAACTTCCGTCGGGCAGCATAAATGCTATCGATTGTAAAGTATGGTAGGTGTTGTCAACTACACCACAACACATGCCACTGCTATTATTCGATATGATACCACCCATCATCGCTGCATTGATCGATGCTGGATCTGGCCCTATTTTTCTTCCATACTTTTTCAATAACTGATTTACTTGTCCTCCAATAATTCCTGGTTGAACTCTTACTGTATTACCCTCACCCAGTACTGTTGTTTTTTGCCAATACCTACTCAAGTCTATCAATATACCATCGGTGATTGATTGCCCTGATAAACTTGTACCTCCAGTTCTAAAAACAATAGGAATATTTTGATCTTGTGAAAACCTAAATAGTGCTTTAATTTCATCTATTGAAGAAGGTTGAACTACTGCTTTTGGAACCAAATAATAAAAGCTCGCATCACTAGCATAACTATAACGGTCTGTAATTCTTGCCTTTACTTTTTCTGCCGGAAGTATTTGCAATAAGGCTTCTTGAATATCCATAACTAAAAATAAGAATTCGAAATTCAAAAATAATAGTTATTTGTATCTGCTATTTCATTTTACCCAAATTAGTCTTAGAATTTATTAAAACTAGAATCACTTACTTTAGCCAAAATGTTTCCTATGCTAGAATCAGTTACTGTTGAAGTTTGTGCCTTTAATTTAGCGAGCTGTATCAATGCAGAGAAAGGTGGGGCCGGGCGTATTGAATTATGCGGTAATCCAACAGAAGGAGGTACAACTCCAACACCAGGTGTATTAATTCAAGCAAGGAAATTGGTAAGTATTAAATTATATCCGATGATACGTCCGCGTGGAGGGTATTATTATTATAGTAAGGATGAAATCGAAAGTATTCGTCAAGATATTTTTTTCTGTAAACAAATTGGATGCGATGGTATTTCTATTGGTGCACAAAGATTGGATGGTAGCCTTGATGCTGACCTGTGTAAACAATTTGTAGAATGGGCATATCCGATGAAAGTAACCCTCAATAAAGCATTCGATTTGTCACCTAATTTAGAACAATCCCTCGAAAATGCAATTGACGCAGGATTCGAAAGAATTTTAACAAGTGGTGGCAAAAGAGCTGCTATTGATGCAATAGATATTCTTGTTGATTTGATGCAGAGAGCTGGGGATCGAATTATTATTATGCCCGGATGTGGATTAAGAAGTTACAATGTTGCTCAAATCGCTAAAGCTACTCAGGCAAAAGAATATCATAGTGCTGCCAGAGTAGAGGTGGCTAATCCACTAAGTTTTAAAAATTCATTGGTACACGATTTGGGGTTTGTGTTTAATGCTTCCCAAGATGAGGTTCGACTCATTAAATTAAATGCAGAAATTGCATTGATGAAATAAGCGTATTTCAAAAAAAAGTAATTTTTCGAAGTGGTTTATTTTAGTAAAAATGAAATAGCAGAATCCGTAATTTCAGAATTTGTGAATTTTGGAGTTGCAATTAAAATGTCTGTGAATAGATTTACCTTTTTCAGTTCAACAAAACCAAGCTCTGGATAATTATGGCTTTTTAAAATATTGGTTGGGACGATCGATATTCCCAATCCGTTTTTTACTAGTTGAATAATAGAAGAAATATTATTTGATTCGTGAACGATCTTAGGGACAAAACCATATTTTGCACAAATTTCAATTAAGGTATCGTAATAAAAAGGGGCATATTCCTTATTAAAGAATACAAATGTTTCATCCTTTAATTTTACAATATTTTTTTCTGATGAAATGGTAACCTTACTTTTATTGTATACCAAAGAAAAACTATCTCTAAACCAAAGTTTGGTTTCAATATCGGGTGAATGAAGCGGGGCCCTAATGATCCCCAAATCTATTTTTCCCCGCTCTAGACCAACTACTTGTTCTACTGTAGGTACTTCATAAAGCCTGAAATTAACATAGGGATATTTGCCAGATAAAAACTGAACCAACTTGGTAATATGTCCTGAAAATGTTGAACTGATATAAGCAATTCTAAATTCACCACTCACGTTCTGACCAATTTTTTGTGTTGTTAAATTGATTCTCTCAAGTGACTTAAATAGCTGACTAATCTCTTTTTCATAAAAT
>JAYUFN010000147.1:0-2106 GCA_043738705.1 Bacteroidota bacterium | reverse complement strand
AACTGGGTTTCTAGTGGGTATTCCTGTGCTGTTTGTGGATGATAAACTAATGACTGATTTAACAAGCATCGGAACATTATTTGCATTTGTGTTGGTTTGTGGAGGCGTGTTAGTGTTACCTCGATTAGCTAAGGAGCAAGGTAAATTTCAGTTACCTTATATTAATGGTAAATTCATAATTCCAGCAATTGTTATTTTGTTTTTTATTTTGTTTAGAGAAAGAATTAGCACAGATTTTTCAAATCTTAGCATACAACCTTATCAAGAAATTTTATTCGTCATATTTGTTTTGTCGGCATTATTAACTGCTGTGTTAAGCTTTATAAAGAATTATTCTGTAATCCCTGTTTTGGGGGTACTATGTTGCATGTATCTGATGATAGAAATACCAGGAAAAAGTTGGATGGTATTTTTTGGATGGATGGCTCTCGGATTAAGTATCTATATGGTTTATGGCAGAACTAGAAGTAAACTGGCTAAATCTTAAATCTTAAGATTAGAATAGTTTGGCATCTGAAGAACAACTGTTGTAAATTCGCCTTCCAATAAAGTTTGCGAAGGATGAAGTATCAGGTAGGAGACGATGTCTTGGTTTTACTAAGTAATGAAGAAGGAAAAGTAATTGAAATCATCAATGATAAGATGGTGTTGATTGAAGTGCGAGGAGTGAAATTTCCGGCTTACATGGATCAGATTGATTTTCCATATTTTAAAAGGTTTACAGAAAAGAAATTAGCAGAAAAAAAAGTTGCCCCTAAAACCTATATCGATCAGGTTCCAAAAGAAAAACCACAGCCAACAAAATTGAAAGTAGCTGATGGAGTATGGCTAAGTTTACTACCTAAATTTGGAATCGACGATTTTAATGATGAAGTAGTAGAATTGCTGAAAGTTTATCTGATGAATCATACAGCCCGGGCTTATCAGTTTACGTATCAACAAAAATTTTTAAACGAAACTAATTTCGAACTAGTTTCTGAGATTCAACCCTTTCATGATTTTTATATTCACGATATAGATTTTGCAACAGTAAACGATAGTCCTTCCTTTCATATAGATTTCTCTTTATTGAATCCTGAAAAAAAGAAAACACCACACTTCGAGACTTCTTTAAAAATAAAACCCAAACAAATTTTTCAAAAAATAGAAGCCTTAAAAGATACGAATGTACCTACCATATCATATTTGTTATTTGATCAATATCCTGATAAGATTGAAGAAGATAAATTTGAACTTCAATCTTTGGCAGCAAAAGGATTCAAAATATATGATGCTTCAAAAGCTCGACAACATTTGCCTCCTGCAAGAGAAGTTGTAGATCTGCATATTGAAAAATTATCGAACAACTGGAAGCATCTAAGTAATTTTGAGATACTGACTATTCAATTAAACGAATTCGAAAAACAGTACGATCTTTCTATTGCACATCGTCAACCTTCCTTGATTATCATTCATGGGGTAGGTAGTGGAAAATTAAGAGATGAAATTCATGAGCTGTTGAAAGCAAAGCGGGAAGTAAAAAATTTCTTCAACAAATACGACCCGCGTTTTGGCTATGGTGCCACAGAAATTATTTTTCAATATTGATAGCTATTTAAAATTACAATTCTCATCTACTGAAGTATCTTTGTTTTGCTACAAACCCGAGCTATCGCTCCGATGGGAATCGGAGAGGAAAGTCCGGACAGCGCAGGGCAACCCACCGGTTAATAGCCGGCATCCTCTTTAAACGGGATAGAGATAGTGCCACAGAAAATAACTACCCTTAAGCAATTGGGGGAAAAGGTGAAAATGTGTGGTAAAAGCACACAGCTTTATAGCGTAATCTGTATCGCGGGTAAACCTTGGGTGCTGTAATGCCATGTATAGGAACGTTTGAAGGCGGCTCGCCTGAGTTCCAGGGTAGGCAGCAAGATCCTGCAAGTAATTGCAGGGCCAGATAAATGATAGTTTAGAAACAGAATCCGGCTTATGAGGTTTGTAGTATTTTAAAATTCAATCACTTACATTTGTTGTATGACACAAGAGCAGATTAAATATATGAGGGACCGTGTTTTGGTTCTGAGGAGGTTTCTTTGACGTTGAGAACCGATTATATAAAGTAGA
>JAYUFN010000146.1:0-2107 GCA_043738705.1 Bacteroidota bacterium | reverse complement strand
CTCATCGTAAACAGATTCATTGATAATTTCTCCAGCGGTTGAACAGGATACGATAGCTGCTTTTGCAAACTTTGATTTAATTGAATCAAAAATAATTTGCTCTTCAATTAACTCACGTGATCCAAATACTATTACCAATTGGGCTTTCTCTGCTTCAAAACCAACAGTAGTATTTTGTGTATTCCATTTTTGCTGGGTGTATTGTAGTTGCTGTGTTTGCATTTACTAGGAACTTTTAATTCTATTACAATTTAATGTCAATTTACTAAAGAGCATAATTTATTTTGTTTATATAAATGGTCTATATTTAACATCAAGAAAACTAACCTTATTTATTTCCTGAGATGGAAAGCCTTTGGTTGAGTAAATGCTCTTAGACCCGCGTGCGATAGGGTGCTTCCAAAACCGCTTTGCTTTCTACCACTCCAAGGTAAAGTGGCACTAACACGATCACAACAATTCAAGTAAACAGTTCCGGTATTAAGTTTTGAAAAAAGTTTATTCGCCCTTTCTTCATTGTTACAATATACAGATGCCGTTAGTCCATAAACTGTATCGTTCATTAGTTGAATGGCTTCGGCATCATTAGCAACTTTCATGATGCCAATAATAGGTCCAAAAGATTCCTCTTTCATCAAGTCCATCTCATGATTTACATTTATTAGCACAGTAGGTTCGAAATAATTACCCGAACCGCTGATGATATTTCCACCACAACATAGCTCTGCACCTTTTGAAAGTGCATCTGTTACCTGATTCACTAAAAATTCGGGTTGCTCTTTACGAGTGAGTGCCGCGATATATACGTTTTCTGCCAAAGGGGCTCCGATTTTATAAGACTTTACTTCAGACACAAAAGCTTCAACGTAAGCATCATAAACTTTCTCATGAACATAAATTCTTTCAACAGAACAACAACTTTGTCCGTTGTTATAAAAAGCTCCATCTGCGGTATTCGTTGCCACAATAGTTATATCAGATATATCGTCTGTAACATACAAAGGATCTTTACCACCCAACTCTAATCCGCAAGGTTTCATTTTTTTGCATACTTTTTCATAAATTAATTTTCCTGTTTTGTAAGACCCAGTAAAAAAATAACCATCCAGATCCGCATCTAATAAAATCTCTCCCACTTCACTTGCCCCAATTACTATTTGAAAAACATTTTGTGGTACTCCAGCTTCGTGTATATATTTTTCGATTTGTAATCCTGTTAAAGTTGACAATTCTGATGGCTTATAAAGTACAGCATTACCAGCGATTAAGGCGGGTATAAACACATTTGTACCAACGAGATAGGGATAATTCCATGCTGAAATATTACAGACTATCCCTAATGGCTCGTAAACAATTTTTTCAAGTGTAGTGCCTGTTAAGGTCATCCATTCATCCGACAAATATTTTTCAGCATGATTACTTAACCATTCAATTCTTGTTTTTGCAGCATTTACCTCGTTTCTAGATTGCTGCAATGGCTTGCCTACTTCGTTACTTAAAACGGTTGAGCAACTTTCGATGTTTGTTTCTAGTAGAGCAGCAAATTTTTGAATGATGGCAATACGCTCCTGAAGTGGAATGGCTGACCAATATTTTTGCCCCTCACGTAAACTATTTATTTTATTATTAATACTTGCCTGATCATCTTCCTGAACAGTTGTAATGATTTCGGAAGTTGCGGGATTGATAATTTTCATGGATTTATATTTTTATTGTATTTGGTCAGAGAGGTCACCAATAAATTATTAGGTTATAACAACTTTTGTGTTGGCTCAATTTATGCGAAAAATGTTGATGCTTCAGTTAAAAGCCATTCACGGAGATTTGTTGAAAGGGGGTTCTCACTCTTTAGACGCTCAGGGTGCCATTGAACTGCTACTAAGGGAGATTTATGAGTCTTATCTTTCCATTCAATACCTTCTATAATTCCATCATCAGAGAGAGCGTTTAGCATTAATGGAACAGCAACCGTTTCGATAGATTGATGATGAGCACTGTTGACTAATCCCGTTTTTATTCCACTTATTTTTTCAATCAGGCCATCACTAATTAATTCAATATTGTGGTAATGGTCTACGCCATTTAGTGCGCAGTGATTTGGTTTTCC
>JAYUFN010000145.1:0-5912 GCA_043738705.1 Bacteroidota bacterium | reverse complement strand
TTTATACCTATACCCCACCAATCAATAGAGAATCAAGATACGCCCCTATTTTATTGCCAAGCTTTCAGCGTTGGGTTTTCTTGAATAATTTTGCAATTGTTTTGTTTGCAAGTTTTGTACTTGTTCAAGTAGTGTTTACAATTTATGGGTTAAACAAATTAATCAAGCAAAAACTGGGAATCTCGAACCATAAAAGAAATCGCATTGAACAGTATTCTTTCGAGGACGTTCAAACTAACCAAAATCCTGCTTTAATTTTTAAATAAAATTCTTAAGAACTATATTCAACTTATCATACTGGAGATGTTATGATAAGTTGAATATAGTTCAGCCATTTTCTTTTTAAAAATTAGTGCGTATACCTAAGCCGGAGGGGCCATTTAAACTTATCTTTCCTTCATCGAATATTATTCCTGTTGCAAGGTCTTCTGACAATAATAAGGGACCATCCATATCTACCAAATCAAGTTGAGGAAGAAAATTGGCAATAGCTGCAGAACCAATACTAGATTCATTCATACTACCCATCATCACTTTCAAACCTAATTTTCGAGCTTCAGAAATCATCCTTCTTGCTGGTGTTATACCGCTACACTTTGTTAGCTTAATATTGATACCATGAAAATGGTCTTTACATCGTAATACGTCCTGCTCAAATACACAAGACTCATCCGCATAAAGTGGCAATTCAGATTTTTCAAAAAGAATGCGCATATCAAACCAGTTATCTTTTGCTAGGGGTTGTTCAACCATTTCTACCCCGAGTGCGGTCAATTGGGGTATCTTTTCTAAAGCTTCTTCCAGATTCCAACCAGCATTAGCATCTACACGGATGGAGGAAGTGGTTTGACTTCTTAAAGCAGTTATAATTTCCAAATCCTGATCAGTTCCCAATTTTATTTTGTATACTGGCCAAGGTTTTTCTTTCATTTTAGATAGCATTGTATCAATACTGTCAATGCCAATTGTATAATCACATACAGGTGTTTCTTTCCAGGGAGTTTGCCAAATCTCATATAATTTCATACCCTTCATTTTGCCAAATAAATCCCAAGCAGCCATATCTAATGCGCAAACTAAAAATGGATTTTTTGGAAATAAGTGATGAAGGTAATGCCAGTATCTTTCAGGATCGGTGAGTGCAAATTTTTCAACCATTTTCTTTTTTTGCAAAAGGTCGTCAAGCATTTGTTCAACGCTAATATCGTAGTAAGTTATTGCAGGGGCTTCGCCATAACCAATAAAATCACCAATCGCAAGTCCAACTATTAAAGATGGCTGATGTGTTTTAGTTCTACCGTTTGAAATGGTAAAGGGATACTTAAACGGCAAATTTTTATGCCAATAGCTCAATTCCATAGAACCCTCAAATTAATAATTCATGATTCACTTTAAATAGAATACTACAAAAAATTATCTGCCACTTGCTACAATAGAACGATTCAAATTTTGATTAAAAACTTCTGATTCTATCAAAGCTTCTAAGCTAAGGTGCATTCGATAGCGCCAATAATGTTTGGAATTGGCCGGCACATTAATTCTTTCATCGTTCGGATTTTCTCGACGAACTACCGGATCGATTCCTAGAATATCCTGCAATTGAAAGATACTCCACATAGCGGGAGAATACAAATGCTGAAGTAAGATTGCATTATTGATCCAAGCTTCGCAGAAAAATGGAGCTTCTCCCCATTGCCCCAATTCGTGGTTATAAAATTTCTGAATACTAGCTCTATCTTCTTCCCACCAACCTCTAATAGTGCTCATATCATGTGTAGATGGAGTAACCACACTTAAATAGGGCGCATCGTTTGGATGAAAAAATTCTTTAGCCGGATCCTTTGGCATTCGCTGTATCTCGAGACTCAGTAATCCAAGTTGTTTCATTACATCTGGCACACATGAAGGCACCATTCCAAGGTCTTCACCACAAACAAGCATATTGGTTACTCGCTTTAAAGCAGGCAATTTTTGCATAGCTTCTTGCATCCAAAAATCATCCTGTCGTTTAAAAAAATATTGCAAGTAAATATCTCTAAGCTGTTGTTGTAATTGCCCATCGAGGCCTTTAAATGAACTGGTATTTTCCATTCCGAATCTGAAATGATACTGCTGCCCCTGCGAACCTTTCACTTCAAATAAAATTACATTACTTATCAGATCGAATAATTGTTGCTTTTGCTTTTGGTTGTAATCCTCCTCTTCAAGATTTTGAAAATATTGTTCAACTAAACGCTGACTTGAAAACTTAGGTTTCAATTGATATCCAGCATAACTATCTGAATCTAAAAATTTTTCCCTAGCCATTTCATATTCGTATCCAAATACTTCCCACAAAACATTTTCAGTGATATATGGTTTGGTATAACGATAATGATCAAACCATATATTTTTAGAATTGAATTCATTAATATGAATTGGAATTGCCGGAACGAAATAACCCATAATTCCCTCAACAGCACTAATTGGGATACTCCAGATTCTAAAAAATCCGAGTATGTGATCGATCCTGAAAGCATCAAAATAATATCTCATCTGCTCAAACCGTTGCTTCCACCAAGCAAAGTCATTCTCTTTCATTTTTTGCCAGTTATAAGTTGGGAAGCCCCAATTCTGACCTTTAACAGCAAAGCCATCAGGTGGTGCGCCAGCTTGCATATCCATATGATATAGTTCAGGATGTTGCCAAGCATCAGCCCCAAAACGATAAATACCAATTGGAATATCTCCTTTTACAATGATGCCATTATTATGCGCATATTCAGTTGCAGACTTTAATTGCAAATGCAATTGATATTGGATAAAATAATGCAACGCAATTCCATCAAATGAATCTGATCCTTGCTTAATAAGATTTTGAATTTCAGCTTCACGATATTGATTGTTTGCAGGCCATTGATTAAAATCGGCAGTATGATAGTTATCTCTTAAATAACAGAATGCTGCATAAGGCACCAACCAATCATGATTTTGGTCGAAGTATTCAATAAAATCTTTTTCTTTTAAAAACTGATTTTTATTTAATTCAAAAACCTTTTTGATAAACCCCAATTTACTCCGATTTACTTCTTCATAATCAACTTCATCCAATTGGTTCAAATAAGATTTCTCCTGTTTCAATAATGCTAAATCATCCTTGGTGTTTTTGTCTGCTAAGAGATCCAGATTTATATACATAGGATGTAAAGCGAATGCAGAAATAGAAGCATACGGATAAGAGTCGGTCCAAGTATGAGTTGCAGTAGTATCGTTTACAGGTAAAATCTGAATCAGTTTTAACCCTACTTTTTTAGACCAATCCACTAATAATTTTAGATCAGTAAATTCACCAACTCCAAAACTATTTTCACTTCGTAAACTAAAAATGGGAATGGCAACACCTGCCCCTTTCCAATTTAAATTAGGCAATACAAGAAATCCATCGTGAATTATTGTTTGCTCTTCCGGCAAATTTGTTTCATATAATACACGATTGTTACCCTGCTCAAATTGAAGAAATTTTTTATTTATAGTATCATAAACACCGTATTTATATGCAATAGGAAAAATTTCTTTTGAAAGATCCAAACTAACCGAATAATAGTTTTCACCCTCAGCACGGCTCATCAAAATTGCTATACTACTATCCCATTTCGATAACCCTTTACAACTTCCTAAAACACATAAGGTTTGTCCCTTGGGAAGTAAAGGCGTTTTAACTTTAAAATAGTGTGTCACTTTTTTAACCACTGGAAGACTTACACTAGTATGATTTGCTTTCAACAAAACATTTTTAAACGGCTCAGTATAAAAAGCATTTTCAAAATATCCCCCAAAATTCCAGGAATCAAGTGTTATAATATTTTCAACTTCAAAATCCGAAAGTGTTAATACTTTATCATTCCCTGCATCGAAACTAAAACTCCCATCCGAATTACGAAGAATATAATGGTAGTTGATATTTTTTGAGAGTAGTGTAGTTGTTGGAATATTCAAATCAAGCGACCACCTATCATCATTATTATAATACATGGAAATCGCTTTTAATGGATCTCCATTACCCAATAAGGGATGATCTCCACAAACAAAAATTTCCTGACCATAAACGGTGCGATATCTAAGCTGAAAACGAATATGACTGATCACTTTAATGGAAGGTTTTATTTTTAAAGTAGTTTTCTTTTTTACTGGAGTTATGCTTGCAGTATCTAAAAAAAAATTTACGGTATCAGGAGAAACCGCTACTGACTTATTTTTTTTAAGAACAGTTTTTGTCAAACTCCGCTCTGTAGATTTTTGAGTCTTTAAGGTTATTGTAGCAGCTTTATTCTCCACGTTTGGCAATTGGGATGCAATCGTTGTATGTCTAGTGTGCAAGGTCCTCTTATTTAATAGGTAAAAATAAATAAAACAATGTGTATTTCAAACACAATAATTTACTGTTTTATTGATTCATGATCATTTCAGATCCTTTTTCGCCAATCATGATGGTTGCAGCATTGGTATTACCCGAAACAATAGTTGGCATAATAGAAGCATCCACGACTCGCAATTTTTTCACCCCATGCACTTGAAGTTGATCATTCACTACTGCTAAAGCATCATTCCCCATTTTACAAGTACCTACCGGATGATATAATGTTTCTAGGCTTTTTCGGATATGGACTAGTAGCGCTTCGTCGGTAGCTGGCAAGAAGGGAAAAGAAACACCCTCTGGTGAAACCGGCTTAAATGCATCTGTAGAAGCTATCGCAATAGCTTTTTTTAAAGCAAATAATAGTTTCTCACTATCAGATTTTATCGATAATAAATTGGGTTGAATTACAGGATATTCCCGGGGATTTGCACTACGCAACGTTATAGAACCTTTGCTTTCTGGTCTTATTAGGATTGCCATAATCCCAAACCCATCTTTCTTTGAAAAAGTTTTTAGATTATACATATCAGTACTATAATCATCTGCAATACCAATGGGCGCAAAATGTAATTGAATATCAGGTCTGGTCAAATCTTTTTCACTATTTATAAAAGCGTTTGCTTCAAGTGGACTATTTCCCAATGGACCTTTTTTAAACAGCAAAAATTGTAACAAAGCTTTAAACATATTCCATGGCTTCAACAATGAATTAGCCGTGGGAATAATCGACAAACCGCTTACACCTGACCACACATGATCTTGCAAATTCTTGCCAACTCCTGGCAAATGTTTTATCACATCAATACCTTGTATACGCAGTTCTGATTGATCTCCAATTCCCGAAAGCATTAATATCTGTGGTGATTGAATTGCACCTGCAGAAAGAATCACTTCTTTGTTGCAATTAATCCTTTCTGAATTAGAATTTTTTGTCAATACCTCTACCCCAACAGCAATGCCGTCTTCAATGATAACTCTTTTTACATGAGTATTGGTTCTGATGGTTAGGTTCCTTCTATTAATAATCGGCTTAAGAAAAGCTTTTGCAGTACTATGACGCTGATTTTTTTTGATGGTAAACTGTAGCATACTTGCTCCATCTTGTTGCGCTCCATTATAGTCTTCATTCATTGGTATCCCAACTTCTTTACAAGCTTCTAAAAAAAAATTTCCAAGTTCAGAAGGTTGTTTCGAAAAAGTAACATTTAAGGGTCCATCATTGCCATGATAAGGGCCACTAAAATTTTCATTGTTTTCTGATTTAACAAAAAAGGGTAACACCGATTCATAATCCCACCCTTTATTACCCAATGCAGACCATTCATTGTAGTCTTCTTTATTACCTCTCACATAAGCCATCGCATTAGTGCTGCTACTGCCTCCTAGGGTTTTACCGCGTGGGATAAAGATTTTACGATGATCAACAAATACTTGCGGCTCTGTCCAGAAAGCCCAGTCTACTTCGGTTCTATTTAATTGGGTGTAAGCACCTGGAATATGAATTTCTTTTTTTGTA
>JAYUFN010000144.1:0-2109 GCA_043738705.1 Bacteroidota bacterium | reverse complement strand
ACTCAAAAGATGTAATACTTCAATTTTCTGATGAAGGAATTGGCATTAAAGATGAAGACTTAGTAAATATTTTTCTCCCTTTTTATAGAGGTAGTAATAAAACACACGCAGATGGAAACGGTATTGGGTTATCATTAACACAAAAGATTGTGAGCCTCCATCAAGGAGAAATTACTGTTACATCAAAAGAATCGCAGGGCACAATTTTCAAGATCCAATTGCTCCATCTTTAAGATTAAAATTCTAATGGGTTTCTAATACTATTCTAAGTATTCTCTAATATTTTTTGCAGTGTCCTAATTTATCTTTGGGGACTTTTAAATAGCAATAATGAGTCTATTACATTTTTCTCTGCGATTAGGTTTGGCTCTATTTCTTGGAGCCCTCATTGGAATTGAGAGATAATGGTGATGATAATAAATTTATAGAATAAGAAAATAGCCAGCCCATGTTTAATGTAACTGTAGAAAAAATAAAGAAGCGCCTTCCGAATCATAGTGAGAATAGCTCAAATGGGTTCAATTTGACTGCGGCAACAAAGCTAAAAAATGTCTCAAAAGGCGATAAGTATTTTTATTTTTCTGTACTTGAAAGTAAGGAAACAGGATTAACTGAAGAGCAGGTAGAGGAGAAACAAGCTGCGTTGGGTTTCAATGAAATAAGTCACGAAAAAGCGCCTTCTTGGTATAAGCAATTCCTTCAGGCATTTGTCAATCCCTTTATAGTTGTACTTATTATCATTGCGCTTATTTCATTAGTAACCGATGTTTTAATCGCATCACCCGAAAATCATGATTATAAAACAATCACGGTTGTTTCAATCATGGTCTTCCTAAGCGCATTTCTTAGATTCTATCAAGAGTTTAGAAGTAACAAAGCAGCGGAGCAATTAAAAAGCATGGTAAAAACTACTGCTTTAGTGATGCGAAATGAGATGGGGAAAAAAGAAATCGATATAAAAGATATTGTTCCGGGTGATATTGTTTTTTTCTCTGCAGGAGATATGATACCAGCTGATTGCAGAATTATTCAATCGAAAGACTTATTCGTGAGTCAAGCGATGCTCACCGGAGAAGCACTACCAGTTGAGAAAAGAGAACTGAACATTTTAGATGCAGATACTCGATCTCCGCTCGAGTTAGATAATATTTGTTTTATGGGAACAAATGTGGTAAGTGGTTCCGCTACTGCCATTGTTGTTACCACTGGAAACCAAACTTATTTCGGATCTATCAGCAAATCGCTTACTGGAAAAAGAGCTGAAACGAGTTTTGATAAAGGAGTAAACAGTGTGAGTTGGCTTTTGATTCGATTTATGTTAGTAATGGTTCCTTTAGTATTCCTGATCAATGGATTTGCAAAACATGACTGGATCGAAGCGCTCTTATTTGCTATTGCTGTGGCGGTTGGCCTAACACCTGAAATGCTTCCTATGATTGTTACTGCTAACCTCGCTAAGGGAGCATTAACAATGAGTAAGAGAAAAGTGATTGTAAAAAGATTGAATGCGATACAGAATATTGGCGCTATGGATATTCTGTGTACGGATAAAACCGGCACTTTGACAATGGACAAAATTGTTTTGGAAAGACATTTGAATGTGTATGGGGACGATGATGATGAGGTATTGAAATGGGCTTATCTGAACAGTTATCATCAAACAGGTTTAAAAAATTTATTGGACGTGGCTGTCTTGGAGCACAGCGAAGTGCATGAATACTTGAAAGCAGAAGAATATTTCTTAAAAGTAGATGAGATACCATTTGACTTTCAAAGAAGAAGGATGTCTGTGATACTCAAACAACGTAATGGCAATCACTTGCTCATTTGTAAAGGAGCTGTAGAAGAGATGCTCGACTTATGCAATCACGCATTTGATCCTGGTGATGATAAGCAACTCCACATCGAAAATGACAAGGTCATTCCAATGGATAGCAAAATGCGTCAAACCATTTTAAATACTTCTAAAAAACTAAACGAAGAAGGGTTGAGAGTTTTGTTAGTTGCCATTAAAGAATTTAGTAATCGCGCTTTGACTTATTCGGTGGCTGACGAAAGTGATTTGATCTTAACTGGATTCATTGGTTTTCTTGACCCTGCAAAACCTTC
>JAYUFN010000143.1:0-16223 GCA_043738705.1 Bacteroidota bacterium | reverse complement strand
TTGGCATCGTTACTCATTCTGCTAATGATATCACCTTTTCGTTGTTCAGTAAAGAAACCAATTGGCAGCTCAAGAATTTTAGAATAGAGATCAGACCTTAATTTGGTCATCACATAATTCCGCATAGGTGCTAATACTCTATAGGATAAGTAAATGAAAACATTTTTAAAAAATACAGCAACCACCATTAAGATGCAAATAAAAGCGAGCGCATAGATTTTATTGTGTTCAACTACTAATAGGTTTAAATGATACTTAATATAATCTTGTACTCCATTTGCTGAAAGTTTAAAACTTACTTTTACCGCTTCAATTTTATCAGACGAAAAGAGCATTTTTAAAATCTGAGGCAATAAGGCAAATGAAACCAAGCTAAATAAAACCGAAGAAAGATTGAAGAATATATAGAGTACTATATTCTGTTTTTTGTCTTTTAAGTAAAAAAATATTCTGGAAAATCGTTTCATAAATAGGAAAAACCTTTAATCCACGGCAAAGTAACTAATTTTACCGCCAAACAAATGTTAGAAAATGGAGGAAGGAAAGCGCCAACGGCAGGTGGCAAGTGCCCTGCAGGAAGAAATGAACGATATTTTTAGAAGGTTAAGTCTCAATATGATTGATGGTGGAATGGTATCCATCTCATCCATTAAAGTAACTCCCGACTTGTTGGAAGCACGTATTTATATTAGTCTTTTTCAAGTTAACGATGAAAATGCAGTGATGAAAACCATTGAATCTAGAGCTTGGGAGATAAAAAAAGAATTAGCTAATCGGGTGAAACATCAGTTACGTAGAATACCGGTATTGCATTTTTATCTTGACGATACTTTGGGATATGTTTTTAAAATGGAAGAAGTATTTAAGAAACTTAATGAAGATAAAAAACCACCAAGTAGCGAAACAGAATAAGCACTATGAATTTTTTATTCGCCTGGCGCTATTTTAAATCTAAGAAATCAACCAATGCCATCAACTTGATTGCGTGGATTAGTGTTACTGCCATAGCGGTGGGAAGTGCTGCGCTGATTATTATATTAAGTGTGTTTAATGGTTTTGAAGGTTTAGTGAAAGGACTCTACTCCGATTTTTATGCTGATGTAAGAGTTGCACCGGCAAGTGGCAAAACTTTTCATATTTCTCCTGATCAAATAAAAAAGATTAGTGCTTCAAAAGGTGTTTTGAATCTGAGTGCAGTTGTGGAAGAAAAAGCGGTGTTGATGAATGGTGAATGTTCATCGATTGTTTATATAAGGGGAGTAGATGAAAATTTTACTTCTGTTAGTAAAATCGCTAATCATATTCATAGAGGGAAATTTGAATTAGGTACTGCAGATGCTCCAAAAATTGTGGTAGGTGCAGGTATTGAAAATGCTGCATGTGTGGATGTAGAACGACCAGCTGGCCCGCTTACTTTATATATGCCTAACCGTGGAACGAGCAGCTTTAATTCGAGCGATGCACTCAACGCATTCAATGTAAATGCTGTGGGCACATTTATGGTGCAACAGGATTTCGATAACAAATATATATTTAGCAATATTGGATTTATGCGATTCATGCTGAACATGAAAGAAGATGAATATTCGGCGCTGGATATTCGTTCAGGTGCAGAATCAGATGAAGTAAAGAAAGATCTACAGTTGATGCTTGGAAAGGATTTTATGGTACAAACACGTTACGAGCAGAATCAAAGCTTATATACTGTGATGAAGATTGAGAAGTGGGTAATTTATGGAATCTTATCATTAATCTTAGTGGTAGCAGCTTTTAATATGATTGGCGCTTTAACAATGCTGGTTTTGGAAAAACAAAAAGACATTGCAGTATTACAAGCCATGGGTGCAAATGCCAACCGCATTAAAGGAATATTTTTAACGGAAGGTTTATTATTGGCTGGTATTGGAGGTGTTTCAGGAATGCTAATTGCTGCATTTGTTTGTTGGATTCAATTACAATTTCAACTAGTGAAACTCGGTGGTGATACTTTTATTATTGATTATTATCCTGTTAAAATGGTGCTTGGAGATTTTATATTAGTAGGAGGCACAGTTTTTTTGATCGCCGTTCTATCTGCCTATATCCCATCTAGGAAAGCAAGCTTACAAGATTTTTCTTTAAAATCGTAGGATTTGCTCAAAAGCAAAACTTAAAACCTAGTTTCCCATTTTTAAATACCCCCACCCATAAATTTTTCACTTTTATCTTTTCACTTACGATTTCATATCTTACTAAAAATACTTGCCATGAGTCAATATATTCTTAGTTTCGATCAGGGTACTACGAGTAGTCGTGCGATTGTCTTTGATAAAAAAGGGTCAATCATCTCAGTTGCACAAAAAGAATTTACACAAATATTTCCTAAGCCGGGCTGGGTTGAACATGATGCCAATGAGATCTGGAGCACACAATTAGGAGTAGCTGCAGAAGCTATTACCAAAGCGGGTCTCACGGTAAAAGATATGGCAGCAATTGGAATTACAAATCAACGCGAAACAACTGTGGTTTGGGAAAAATCAACAGGTTTGCCAATTCACAATGCAATTGTTTGGCAAGATCGAAGAACTGCAGAGTTTTGTGATGGTTTGCGAGCTAATGGAATGGCTAAAAAAATTCAGGAAAAAACAGGATTGGTAATTGATGCCTATTTCTCAGCCACTAAGGTGAAATGGATTTTGGATAATACAAAAGGTGCAAGAGAAAAAGCAGATAAAGGTGAATTATGTTTTGGCACTATTGATAGTTGGCTGGTTTGGAAATTAACTAATGGACAAGTGCATGTAACAGATGTTTCAAATGCTTCGCGCACCATGTTATTTAATATTCATTCCTTGCAATGGGATGAGGAATTATTAGAATTATTTGATGTGCCTGCGTGTATTTTACCACAAGTAAAAAGTAGTAGTGAGGTATACGGATATACCCAACATATTTTAACGGCTCATAGTATTCCTATTGCTGGTATTGCAGGTGATCAACAGGCGGCATTGTTTGGGCAGATGTGTACTCAGCCCGGCATGGTTAAGAATACGTATGGTACTGGATGTTTTATGTTGATGAATACAGGTGAAAAAGCTGTGCCATCTACCCATAATTTATTGACCACTGTGGCTTGGCAAATAAAAGGCACAACCCATTATGCACTGGAAGGATCTGTATTTATTGCAGGCGCTGTTGTGCAATGGTTGAGAGATGGTTTAAAAATTATTCGTACTGCAGCAGAAGTAGAATCCCTTGCTGCAGAAGTAGACGATAGTGCTGGAGTATATGTGGTGCCTGCGTTTGCGGGCTTGGGTGCGCCTTATTGGAACCAGCACGCAAGAGGAACCATTGTAGGAATTACTAGGGGTACTACAGGTGCACATTTTGCACGAGCTGCATTAGATAGCATCGCTTACCAAACAATGGATGTGCTAAAAGCGATGGAGGCGGATTCAGGAATATCCATTAAAGAATTAAGAGTTGATGGTGGTGCTACCGCAAATAACTTATTGATGCAGTTTCAAAGTAATATGCTGGGTACTAAAGTGGTACGTCCTGTAGTAATTGAAACCACAGCGATTGGCGCAGCATATCTTGCGGGATTAGCAGTTGGTTTCTGGGGAAGTTTGGAAGAGATTCAGGCACAATGGCAAATGGAAACTACCTTTCATTCCAATATGACTGAGGAAAAAAGAATTGAACTTTCTACTGGATGGAAAAAAGCAATTAATGCTTCGATCAGTTGGAGTATTTAAGAGATAAGATATAAAGAAAACAGGATGAAAAGATCGGCGATGTTAGCTCAGATAGACCAAGCTGGTTTATGGGATATGGTTATTATAGGAGGAGGTGCAACCGGATTGGGAGCAGCTGTTGATGCAGCTTCAAGAGGATTGAAAACATTATTGATTGAGCGATCTGATTTTTCAAAAGGCACATCAAGTAGATCAACCAAACTCGTACATGGTGGGGTTCGATACCTTGCTCAAGGAAATATTAAACTGGTCAGAGAAGCACTACGCGAGCGAGGATTTTTATTAAAAAATGCGCCTCACTTAACATCGGTACAATCTTTTGTAATTCCTGTTTATAGTTTGTGGGATAAAGCTTTCTACGGTATCGGTTTAAAAATGTACGAACTACTTTCTGGTAAACTGAGTTTAGGCATGACCCGAATTTTGTCTAAAAAAAAGACGATAGAGTTTTTGCCTACCGTCCAAACAAAAAAACTGGTTGGTGGAATTTTATATTTTGACGGACAATTTGATGATAGCAGATTGAGTATCGATTTGGCATTTACCGCAGCGGAACACGGCGCAACATTATTAAACTATTGTGAATTAATAGGATTCGAAAAAACGAAAAATAAGATCACTGCTATAGTTTGTAAAGACCTTATTACTCAAAAAAAATATAGCGTACAAACCAAGTCGGTGATTAACGCTACTGGTGTTTTTACGGATGCCGTTATGCAAATGGATGAAGAAAATAAAGAACCCATTGTGGCTCCTTCGCAAGGCATTCATCTAGTAATTAATAAAAAATATTTTTCTGGAAACAATGCATTAATGGTTCCAAAAACCGCTGATGGGAGGGTGCTATTTGCGGTACCTTGGCATGATGCTGTTGTATTAGGTACTACAGATACTGCTATTCAAAATATTTCAGCAGAGCCGGTTGCACTAGAAAATGAGATTGACTTTATTATAGCTCACTTCAATAAATATAATACTACCCATATTGATAGAAAAGAAGTGCAGTGTGTATTTGTAGGATTGAGACCCTTAGTGAAATCTATCGGTGTAGTATCCACCGCATTGTTATCGCGCGACCACACGATTATTGTAGCGGCTAGTGGAATGGTTACTATCACAGGAGGCAAATGGACCACCTATCGAAAAATGGCAGAAGACGCAGTAAATAATGCGCTCTTTATTTCCAAACAACCTAAGCTTGATTGTATCACGGTAAACTTAAAAATTGGTAACCCCGAAAAAAGGCGCGCCATGATTGAGGCAATTATTGTAGCAGATGTGAGCAATGCAAAGCGGCTACACGAAAATTATTCCTACAATATTGGCGAAGTTATTTTTGCTATCCGGCATGAGCTCGCTGAGACTGTGGAAGATATTCTTGCAAGAAGAACGAGGTTGCTTTTTCTGGATGCTATGATTGCAAGCTCACTCGCTCCATTCATCGCAAGCATCCTCGCAAAGGAATTAGTGAAAAGTAAGGACTGGGAAATAGAACAAGTAAATGTGTTTCAAAGATTAGCAAAGCAATATATCCCCTCATGGGAAGTATGATGATCAAATAAACCTGCCATCTTTTTACTATATTTAAAATCAAAATTGCCATATGAGTCCATTTATTGCCGAACTGTTAGGTACTTGTATCATTCTTATTTTAGGAGAAGGCGTTGTTGCTAATACTATTTTAACCAAGACAAGAGGGAAAGGTGGGGGGATTATCGTAATTGCTTTTGGTTGGTCAATTGCCGTTTTTATTGGAGTTTTTAGTACTTCAGCGATAAGCGGAGCACATTTGAATCCCGCGGTAACTATTGGATTGGCTATGGCAGGTAAGTTTGATTGGGTGCTCGTGCCAACTTATATATTGGCACAATTTCTGGGAGCCATGCTCGGATCAACTATCAACTGGCTGAATTATCGTCAGCACTTAAATATCACCGAAAATCCAGCAGATAAATTGGCCTGTTTCGCAAATAGTCCCGCTATCGAAAATACTTTCCAGAATATATTCAGTGAAGCACTGGGTACTTTTATATTAGTGATTGCCGTATTGTTTATGTCGAAAGCTACCAATAGTTTGGGTTCATTAGATGCTTTGCCAGTGGCATTGGTAATTTTAGGAATTGGATTAAGTCTTGGTGGAACCACCGGATATGCAATCAACCCTGCTAGAGATTTAGGTCCAAGATTGATGCACGCTATCCTTCCCATCAAGGGTAAGGGTAGTAGTAACTGGGGGTATAGCTGGATACCAGTGGTTGGCCCTGTGATTGGTGCATTGCTGGCAGCGGTGATATTTAAGTTGCTCTCCTAAACTGGCCTGCAATTGTTGAAAATAGTTTAAAAAACCTTACAAAATATCTAAAAGAGGCTTTTTTGAAAGCTTCTATCCCTTACCTTTGCCGCCAAATCGGGATGGGTATTTCGATTAGAATTTAGTACATTTTTTAAACCTATACATATCTCCAGAAATGGCTACAAAAGGTAAGATTAAGCAGATTATCGGTGCAGTAGTTGACGTTCATTTTCCAGATGACAACACTTTGCCCGAGATTTTTAACGCGTTGGAAATCACCAAAGAAAACGGCGACAAACTGATTTTAGAGGTTCAGCAGCATCTAGGCGAAGATAGTGTTCGTACTATCGCGATGGACGGAACTGAAGGCCTAGTTCGTGGAATGCAAGTAGTTGATACAGGCAGGGCAATCACAATGCCTATTGGGCCTTTAGTAAATGGTCGCTTGTTTAATGTAACTGGTGATGCAATTGATGGTTTGCCACAAGTAAGTAAAGAAAATGGTCGGCCGATTCACAATAAACCCCCATTATTTGAGAACTTGAGTACCGCTTCAGAAATCCTGTTTACCGGTATTAAAGTAATTGACTTGATCGAGCCATATGCAAAAGGCGGTAAGATTGGTTTGTTTGGTGGTGCCGGTGTAGGCAAAACCGTATTGATTCAAGAATTGATCAATAATATCGCAAAAGGCCACGGTGGTCTTTCTGTATTTGCAGGTGTGGGTGAGCGTACTCGTGAGGGTAACGACTTATTGCGTGAGATGATTGAAGCAGGCATCATGAACTATGGTGAAGCGTTCAAGCATAGCATGGAAGAAGGTGGATGGGATTTGAGTAAAGTGGATATGGAGGGATTGAAAGAATCTAAAGCAACTTTCGTATTTGGACAGATGAACGAACCTCCAGGAGCACGTGCTCGTGTAGCTTTGAGTGGTTTGACTGTTGCAGAATATTTCCGTGATGGAGATGGTACTGGAAAAGGTAAGGACATTTTGTTTTTCGTAGATAATATTTTTCGTTTTACACAGGCAGGTTCTGAAGTGTCTGCACTATTAGGTCGTATGCCATCAGCGGTTGGTTATCAGCCTACTTTGGCTACTGAAATGGGATTAATGCAAGAACGTATTACATCAACCAAAAACGGTTCTATTACTTCTGTACAGGCAGTATATGTACCTGCGGATGATTTGACCGATCCGGCCCCTGCAACAACTTTTGCCCATTTGGATGCAACAACAGTATTGAGCCGTAAAATTGCGGATTTGGGCATTTATCCTGCTGTGGATCCATTAGATTCTACTTCTCGTATTCTTACTCCATTGATAGTTGGTGATGTACATTATGATTGTGCAAACAGGGTAAAATTAATCTTACAACGTTATAAAGAGTTACAAGATATTATTGCAATTCTAGGTATGGATGAATTAAGTGATGATGATAAAATGACCGTTCAACGAGCACGTAAAGTACAACGTTTTTTGAGTCAGCCTTTCTTCGTTGCGGAACAATTTACAGGATTGAAAGGAGTATTTGTTGATATCAATGATACTATCCGTGGATTCAATTCGATTATGGATGGAGAAGTGGATGAATATCCTGAAGCTGCATTTAACCTTGTTGGTACTTTGGAAGATGCGGTAGAAAAAGGGAAGAAAATGATTGAAGCAGCTAAAGCTTAATTATAACAGAAGCAAACAATGAACATTGAAATATTAACACCCGAAAAAAAGTTGTATACTGGTGATGTGTATGGTGTTCAATTGCCAGGAATTACAGGTTTATTCGAGATCTTAGAAAAACACGCACCATTAATAAGTGCATTAGGCAAGGGTAATGTGAAGATCTTAAAAGACAAAAACAGCTTTGAAAATTTTTCTATCGAAAGTGGATTTGTAGAAGTCTTAAATAATAAAGTTACAGTTTTGGTGGAAGGTGCAAAGACCTTATAGTGCTATAAATTTTTAAATAATAATCCCCGTTCCGTTCATTTCGTAACGGGGATTATTTTTGAAGAATTCTGTATAAAAATCAAATAGTTCTTCATTTTCTTCTCCCAGTTAAAGTAATATATTAAATTTACTCTCTATGGTGGCCCCGAACAATATTCTATACTTCGACAATTATAGAAATGAACTCTCTCATGTTGATATTGAACTTGCTGATGGCAGTATACTACTAAAAGACAGAGATAATCCCTCCTTCAGACCATTATTGATTTTGTTAAGCGATTGTAGCTTTATTATTAACAAAGAGGTATTGATTATTTATGTAGACAAAAAGAAACAAGCTCATATACGCGTTCCTGAAAATAATTCAAGCTATGAAACTATATTGGCTGCATTAAAATCGGCAAGCAGACCATCGCTTATTCATTCTAAAGTAGCACTATTAATTAGCGGACTAATTCTCTTGCTGGTAGCTACCGGATTTTTATTTATTGTAGTATTTCCAAGTATTTCAATACGGTTTATTTCCATTAAGCAGGAGATTGAAATGGGTGATCATTTGTATACAAGTTTGATACAGGAGCAAAAGATGGATGCTGCAGCTTCGGAATTGGTACAGGAATTTGCGAATCAGTTAAGACTTAGTAGGCAGTACCCTATTAAAGTGTCAGTGGCAGTTTCAGCTGAAGTAAATGCATATGCATTACCCGGTGGGCATATCATAATTAATTCTGCTTTACTACAAAGCTTACAAACCCCAGAATCATTGGCTGCTTTATTAAGCCATGAGTCAACGCACATCAATCAAAGACATAGTTTAAAAAATATCCTCTCAAACATGAGTACAGGATTTTTGGTATCGTTATTAACTACTAGTGGTGGTGGGTTCACTCAATTTATAATAGGGAATGCCAATTCATTAAGGGTATTGAGTTATTCGAGAAAATTAGAAAAAGAAGCAGATCATGAAGGAATGGTTTTGATGGAAAAAAATGATCTGAACCCAAGAGGGATGAAACAGTTGATGGAACAGCTTAATGAATCGACTGATGCAAATACAAATTCAAAAATTTCTTTTTTGAGCACTCACCCATTAACCGAAGAAAGAATTGAAGATGCAAATCAATTTATTAAAATGCATCCCGTTATTGCTAAACCCTTGAAAGAGTCATTGCAAGAAAGTTGGAAGCAATTAAAAGCACGTGTAAAAGAGATTTAATAATAATTCTTTGACCAAAAAAAATTAATTTAATTGTGGATCTAGCGGATAGTTGATCATCTGTTGATATTCTCCCCCAAGATCGAATAATGCTTCTTTCCAGATTTCTTCGATGCTTTTATAGAACACTAGTCGTTTATTAGCATTGCGTGTAATCCAGCTTTTTTCAGTGAGTTCTTCTTCTAGTTGCCCTTCTCCCCATCCGCTATAACCAAGAAAAAAACGAATATCAGATTCCTGTAATTCTTTTGTACGAATAAGCGACAACACTGCTTCAAAATCACCACCCCAATATATCCCATCAATTAGTTCCGTTCCTCCTAAAAGGTCGGGTCGTCGATGAATGAAATGTAAAGTATCTTTTTGAACTGGCCCCCCAATAAAAACCGGAAAAGTACATCCAACTGCTAACTCTATCAATTCGCCAAGCACCATTTGATGTTGTTTGTTTAGAACAAAACCAAAACTGCCTTCTACTTGATGGTCACACAATAGAATAACAGTTCGTTGAAAATTAGGGTCTTTCAAAAAAGGATCCGAAATCAATAAATGTCCTGGTTCTGGTACAGTCATATTGAAAAATTAGTAAAAACGATTTTAATCACAAAATATAAAACCAATTGTGCCGTTAAAAAGCTCATAAATAGCTAGTAGCCGGCTGAGTAAGCTTTTCATTCCTTTATATTTGTATCAATGAAGCGGATCTTTCCTATTATTATTATACTGATTTCCTTGTCATTGCTGGGGCTCTTGCTTTTGCAGGGTTCTTGGTTAAAAAATATGGTAGAGGTAAGGGAAGGCCAATTATATAACAAGCTAAATAAGGATGGGTTTACAGTTGCAGCTGATTTGTATAAATCTGTTTATAATGGTCAAATACTTCGTCCACGAAAAAGTGGAATTTATAATTCAGATTATCATCTTCATTATTTAAAGCCCCCTACAATTGCTGAAAAATTTACTGCAGATGAAGTAAATGCGAAACTTAGAAAAGCTTTTGTAACAAACGATTGGAAAGAGTTAAAGTTTGAATTTGCTATCGTTTCATCTACTGCAGAATGGGAAATGATGTCGCCTGGATTTGAGAAGGCTTTACAGGACTCTGTAGCAAATAAACAACTTTATATCCCGATACTTCCTGATGCTGACCTGACAATGGATGAGATAGCATCATATGAACAACTCTGGATTGTTATTCCAAATTATAAACAACAGGTTTGGGCTTCTTTAAAGTGGATTATTATTGGGGCTACTATCTTTATGATTATTATTATTGCTGCTTTCTATGTTACGGTAAGGTCTTTGATAAATCAAAAAAAGTTGAGTGAGATTAAAAGTGACTTCATTAATAACATGACGCATGAATTTAAAACACCAATTGCTACTATTTCTTTAGCAGTAGATGCTTTAAAGAACGATAAAGTAATTAACAACCCAGAGAAGCGAGAATATTTTAGATCTATTATAAAAGAAGAGAATATTCGAATGAACAAGCACGTAGAAACCATACTGCAGGCGGCTTTTATGGAGAGGCAAGAATTGAAACTAAATCTTACCAAACTGCATTTACACGTGATGTTACAAAAGGTATTAGAAAACTATAGATTGCAATTACAAAGTAAAAATGGAGAAGTAAATACCGTGTATAATGCCAAAAACGATCTGATCGATGTTGATGAGGTACACTTTGCAAACCTACTTTCTAATTTAATAGATAATGCGATTAAATACTCAAACGATAATATACTAATAAAAATTTCTACACATTGTACCCATAAACAATTGCTAATACGAATAGAAGATAATGGAATTGGAATGAGCAAGGAAACGGCTAAACGTATTTTCGAAAAATTTTATCGTGCTCATACAGGCAACCTACACAATGTGAAAGGCTTCGGATTAGGGATGAGTTATGTTAAGACTGTGATCGATGCGCACAAAGCAAAAATACGCGTGGAAAGTACAATCGGGAAAGGAAGTATTTTTACTGTTGAAATTCCGCTAGCTAATTAATTGAGCTTTAAAATCTGTTATTTATGTTTCCATAATAGACATCCGTCTCCGTAGCTTAAAAACCTAAATTCATTGTCTATTGCATATTGATATACTCTTTTCCAATCATCGCCAATTAGTGCTGCTACCAATAATAGTAAAGTAGATTGTGGTTGATGAAAATTGGTAATTAGGGCATCAGCAATTTTAAACTGATAGCCCGGAGCAATAATGATCTGTGTTTTGGTTATGATTTGATTTGATCGATTTTTTTGCATCCAATTTATTAGTTCTGATAATGCATCAATAGCGGAAATGCCTTTCGCATCTATATTATATGGTTCCCATTGATTGATTATAAGTTCTGATAATTCGATTCGGGGGTTTAATATTATTTTAACTCCAAGCCAGTATAAACTTTCAATCGTTCTCATTGAAGTAGTGCCTACCGGAATAATGGTTAGGGATATAGATTTTAATATTTTTTGTATCAACTGAATTGTTACTTCAATATATTCAGCATGCATTTCATGATCTTCTATCTTTTCGGCTTTTACTGGTTTAAAAGTTCCGGCCCCTACATGCAGTGTAACAAAATCTCGAGTAATCTGCTTGGCATCTAATTGCCCAAAAACTGATTCTGTAAAGTGTAAACCAGCTGTGGGTGCCGCAACTGAACCATCATATTTTGCATAGATGGTTTGGTATCTATCCACATCGCTTTTTTCAGCACTTCTATTTAGGTAAGGGGGTAATGGGATTAAACCCACGATAGGTAATATTTCTGCAAATGATAAACTTGCATCTGCCCAACAAAATTCAATTAAGTAATAGTCGCTTTTTTGTTCGATCCTTTCTGCGCTTAAATCGAATTGCTTACCAGCAAACCAAATCGATTTAATTATTCTTTTTTCTTTCCATTTTTTTGCCCCACCTACTAAACATTTCCAATAAACTTTTCCTTTCTGTAGCATAGCCGATGTAATATCAGGATACCGGTCATCAGGTTCCAGACAAAATAATTCAATTATTCCACCTGTTGTTTTTTGAAAAAGGATTCTGGCTTCTACTACTTTGGTATTATTAAATATCAATAATGAATTTTCAGGCAGGTGACTACTCAGGTGCTGGTAGATGTCTGAATTGATAGATTTATGCTGATAAATCAGCAATTTACTTTGATCACGCTCTTCGATTGGGTATTTGGCTATTCGATTATCTGGTAAGTGGTAGTTGAAATCTTTGATCGCTAAATCTTTGGGATGCATGGGGCGAAAATAGTTAAATAAACTGCTACCGCTTTTTACTACTAAATCCTGATATAATAATTTTCTAGCAAGGCACTTCCTCTCTTATGCACATCTATTCACATTCAATTCACAGCCATTTTTTGTGTAATTGGCTGAAAGCTCGTTCGGTAAAGGGTTTGAGCGATTTTTATCTTGTGGATAAATACAAATACTTTAAATTGAGGTTTAAAGTGGGAAAAAGTGTTATTTTGTGTCAACAAGTGGTAAACTTGAAAAAACTTATTCACTAATGCAAGGTTTTCACGGAGAATATGAAGCTACGGTAGATGCGAAAGGTCGCTTCCTGCTTCCTGGCGGACTGAAAAAACAGTTGCCGGAAGGGGAGAGTCGATTTATCCTAAGCCGAGGTTTCGAAAAATGTCTCACGTTGTATCCTTTAAAAAGTTGGGAACTCATTCAAGCTAAGATTAGTAAGCTGAACGATTTCGATCCTAAGGTACGCCAATTTCGCCGCCAGTTTTTTGGAGGAGCTACTGAAATTGAGTTGGATAGTGCTGGAAGAATGTTGTTGCCCGGAACCTTGCGAGAATTTGCAGGTTTGAATAAGGATATTGTTTTAGCCGCGGCCCTAGATCGGTTTGAGATCTGGGATGCAGCTAAGTACAACCAGATCTTTGAAGATTTTTCACCCGACGCATTCAGTAATCTGGCGCAAGAAGTTATGGCGGATCAAGAGAAAAAGGATCAGAAAAATGGTTAAAATTCCGATTATGAAAAAGATAAGTGTTGATGAATCGGAATTAATGACTAGTAACCCTTCTGCTAATGATTATCATGTTCCGGTGCTCTTTTTTGAATCAATAGAGGCACTAGCTATCAAGCCGGATGGTGTTTATGTGGATTGCACATTTGGTGGTGGTGGACATAGTAGGGGAATATTAGATCAACTAAGCGAAAAAGGAAAGTTGTATGCATTTGATCAAGATGCAGATGCAAAACAAAATCTACCCGATGATGAAAGAATTGTTTTTGTACCTGCGAATTTTCGTCACCTGCAAAGATTTCTGCGACTCCATAAAGTAACAAAAGTAGCTGGGATATTAGTTGATCTGGGTGTGAGTAGTTATCAATTCGATGAGGCCGATCGCGGCTTTTCGATTCGCTTTGATGGTCCCTTGGATATGAGAATGGATAGGAGGCAGGCCTTAACTGCATCCGATATCATTAAAACTTATACTGAGCAGCAGTTACACAAGCTTTTTGAAAAGTATGGTGAGGTAACAAATTCTATTACGCTAGCAAAGCATATTGTGCATCAGCGTAAACAACTGCCGTTTCAAACGATTCTGCAGTTCAAAGCGATGATTGCTGCTGTTGTAAAAGGGAATCCTCATAAGTACCTAGCCCAAGTTTTTCAAGCACTAAGAATGGAAGTAAATGATGAGATGGGTGCACTTAAAGAAATGTTGGAGCAGGTGCCCTCGATATTAGCATCAGGAGGTCGTGTTGCAGTTATCACGTTTCATTCGATAGAAGATAGGATGGTGAAGAATTTTTTTAAACAAGGCACATTTCAGGAAGTGGATGAAAATCCGTTGATATCAGTTGAGAAAGAAAAAATACTAAAAATAATTACAAAGAAACCGATGATAGCAAACGTGGAAGAGTTGAAAAAAAATCGGAGGAGCAGAAGTGCTAAGCTGCGCGTGGCTGAAAGGTATTAGAAAAATAGGAGAGTCGTTTAGAACTAAAATAGGTTACACGATAAGAGGATGACCCCGAAACGATCGGGGCAAGTGTAGCCAGCTGAAAATTAACCCAAACCCGAGAACAAAGCACATGGCTGATCAGTTACTCAATACCACTAATGCTAAGAACCCGTTGAAGGGTCTGTTCAATTATCAGTGGATTGTAAAGAATATCCCCTTTTTTTTATTTCTCACTGGACTAACAGTTTTATATATAGCGAACGGTCATAATGCCGATAGGATCATTCGTAAAATCAATTCCACTAATAGCGAGTTAAAAGAATTACAATTTGAATATAAGACATTGAAGAGTGAAGTGATGTTTAAGAGTGAGGAGGTTGAAGTGTTGAAAGCTGCTAATCCATTGGGTTTGAGGATTAGTAGAGAAACGCCACAACGCTTAAAGCACTCAGAAAATAAATAGCTAATACTGATTCTGTGAATCGCAATTTGAAATAACTGGAAAATATATGGAAGTAAAACGCGACATATTATGGAGAGTCTATCTCAGTTATATACTGGTGATAGTTGCCTGTGTCGCTATTTTCGGTAAAGCTGTTTATATCCAACAAGTACAAGGTCAGCATTGGAGGAGTATGAGTGATAGTTTACATCAACATATCGATTCAATTGAGGCAGAGAGAGGAACAATATTTAGTGAAGACGGACAAATGCTAAGCACCAGTATCCCGCAGTTTGATTTGTTTATAGATTTTAGAGTGGAGTATCTCCACGAAAAATCAGGTATTCATTTTCGTGATAATATAGATTCATTATCGTTTTATTTAGCGGACCTTTTTAGAGATCATACGCAAGAGGGATATATGAAATTATTGCAACAAGGCTATCGCGACAATGAAGCGTATTTTGAATTACATAAAAAAACTACTTATCGCGAATACGAGCAACTACGCAAATTTCCATTATTTAAAGACGGTCGTTATAAAAGCGGTTTAATAGTAAACGAGAAGAATATTCGTTTAAACCCATATGGTATTTTGGCATTTAGAACAATTGGTCTAGATCGTGAATCGTCAAAAGTTGGTTTAGAGAATAGGTACGATACCATATTAAAAGGAAGAGATGGTAAGCAGTGGGTACGAACTATTGCTGGTGGTGTTAAGGTTCCTTTATCCGATGATTTTATTATAGAACCAGAAACAGGAAAGGATATTGTTAGCACGATTGATGTATTTATTCAGGAGATCGCAGAAAATGCACTGATGAAAATGATGCAAAAAAATGATGCTGAACACGGATGTGCTATTGTAATGGAAACTAAAACAGGAAAGATCAAAGCCATCGCAAATTTGGGTAGAGGCAGATTCGGATCTTACTGGGAAGGGTTGAATTATGCTATCACTCCAACCGAACCGGGATCAACATTTAAGCTTGCTACTTTGATGGCTTTATTGGAAGATAAGAAAGTAACACTGAATGATATTGTTGATCTGGAAGGTGGGGTATGGAAAGTAGCAAATCAAATAGTTTACGATTCAGAACAGAGCGGACATAGAGGTGTAACTGTTAAGCAGGCTTTTGAATTGAGTTCTAATGTTGGAATGGCAAAACTGGTTACTGCTGCTTATCATGACAGGCCTTCTCAATTTATTGCAGAGCTGAAGAAAATGCGGATGGATACGCTTACTGGTATTGATCTTAACGGGGAGCAGCCGTCCGTAATTTATAAACCAGGTGAGAAGCGTTGGGGCCCCACAACTTTGCCCTGGATGGCTTTTGGATACAATTTGAAAGTATCTCCTTTACAGACTTTGGCACTATATAATGCAGTTGCAAATCATGGAAGAATGATGCGCCCTTATTTAGTTTCTTCTATCAAAGAAGAAGGGCATTTATTAAAAAGTATTGAACCTGTTACAGTAAACGAAAAAATTTGTAGTGATCAAACCCTTGCTCAATTACAATCATGTTTGGAAGGCGTTTGCATTCAAGGTACAGCGAAGGATTTATTTAAAAATATTTTATTCCCAGTAGCTGGTAAAACAGGTACGGCACTTGTTGCAAACGATAATAAA
>JAYUFN010000142.1:0-2112 GCA_043738705.1 Bacteroidota bacterium | reverse complement strand
AATCAAAACAACACCTGAAATTGGGTGCCAGCTTGTTGGCGTTAAAATACCAGCAGCATTTTTTGCGCCTAAATCTTGCACAGCATGAAATCCCGTTTCCCAATTTTGAGACCAAAAGCTCTGTTTCGCTAATAAAAAGCCGAACACTATTAATCCAAATAAGGAAACAAGTTTAGTTACTGTGAAGGTAGACTGTATAATTTTCCCCCCTTTTAACCCTCTAGTATTGCTGTACGTTAATAAAGTTATGGAGGCGATTGCCAAAACTTGTGCTGCAGATATTTTTATAAATCCTAGATCCATTAAAATATTCCCTTCTCCCACGGCAGGTATCAGATAAGCAGTGAATCTAGCGAATGCCACACCAACAGCTGCAATAGTGGCTGTTTGTATTACTGAAAAAAAACTCCAGCCAAATAGAAATCCAACTAAAGGATTATAGGCTTCCTTCAAGTATACATATTGTCCCCCTGCTTTTGGATACATCGCACTCAATTCCCCATAACTCACTGCCGCGGTAATGGTCATGAAGCCTGTGATTAACCAAACTACAATCAGCCAGCCGGCACTCCCGATGTTGCGGGTTATATCCGCACTCACAATAAAAATACCAGAACCGATCATGCCCCCTGCAACGATCATGGTAGCATCAAATAATCCTAAGCTGGGTTTGAATTCTGCGTTTGTACTCATAAAAAAATCCCGCATTGATTTACGGGATTTGAAGATAATAAATATGATTGAAGTTCTTACTTCTTCTTATACTGACTATTCAAGCCACTAATCAAATCACCTGTGATATTGTAAACAGTATCTTTAAAATAAATCAAATCAGGAGAATTGGTGATAATATAGGAATACCCTTTTTCCTTATTATAGTTTTTTAGGAAATCTTCGATTTTTTTCTTTACTTCCTGCAAGCGTTTAAAACTTTCATTTTGCAAATCCTGATTTAACATCTGCTCTTTATTTTGAAAAGTTTTTTCCATCTGCATTAAATCTTGTTGTTTGCCTGCTAATTCAGCCTGACTCATTGCTTGTGCACTTTTCTGTAGATCTTGATATTTGGAAGCAAATGTATTTTTCATTTCCGCTAGTTGACGACCATTGTCCTGTTCTTTACTCCGCAAAACATTGCGCACTTCTTTAAAATATTCGTAATGATTTTCTATTGAATCCATTTCGAAATAGGCAATTTTATAACTAGTATTAGCGGCCCCAGATAACATATTCATGGATGGGGCATTCGATTTTCTTGAAGAAAAATGCAGATAGAATAAAATAGCTACAGCAACTACCAACACCGCATTTAGAACCAAAGTAATTTTTTTCATAAACCTTAAAATTGAAATTGAATTAATTGAACACTGAATTCAAAGCTTCGTAAATTCTTCCTTTCCTTGGTATTAAAATAAAAGTAGGAAGTTTTAACACTTCCTACTTTTTAATAATAATTATTAACAGAAATATCGCTTATTCTTCCTCATCAAAGCTCATCGCTTCGCGGGTTGTAGCCAATACTTCGTATTCTTCTTTGCTTCCTACAATCATATTCTCGAACTCTTTTTGTCCTGAACCTGCTGGAATCAAGTGACCAGTAATAACGTTTTCTTTCAAGCCCAGCATCAGATCAGTTTTACCCTGAATAGCTGCCTGACTCAATACCTTTGTAGTTTCCTGGAAAGATGCAGCTGAAATCCAGCTTTGTACACCGAGCGATGCTTTGGTAATACCCAACAATACTGGTGTGGCAGTGGCAGGTTTTGCATCCCTAACTGCTACCAATTTGCGGTCGCTTCTGCGCAAAATAGAATTCTCTTCTCTGAATTCTCGAACAGTAACGATTTGTCCAGCTTTGAATTTGGTACTCTCGCCTGATTCAGTAACTACTTTCTTATCGTATATACGGTCGTTCTCTTCGATAAAGTCGAAGCGATCTTCCAAGTCCTCTTCTAAGAATTTAGTATCACCTGCATCAACGATCTCCACCTTCTTCATCATCTGACGTACAATTACTTCTACGTGCTTATCATTGATCCTCACACCTTGCAAACGGTAAACCTCTTGAATCTCGTTTACAACGTATTCTTGAACAGCAAATGGTCCTTTGAT
>JAYUFN010000141.1:0-5926 GCA_043738705.1 Bacteroidota bacterium | reverse complement strand
CTTCGGTAAAGAAATCATTGTTCTCGACTGGTAAATACGCTTTTGTGATGGTTGTACCCCATTCCAGCTTACCCGATTCAAGCGGCTGGTTGCCATTGATTATTTCAAAAAAACTAGTTACCGCCAGTGGATCACGGCTTAAAAAAGCAATTTTTTCTCCTTTGTTGATACTGAAACTTACTTTATCAAATAGCTTTCTTCCATCAACCGATTTACTCATATTCTCTACATTCAGAATCTGGTTGCCCACCTCGCGCAATGGCTGGAAAATGATACCAGGATACTTCCGGTTGGAAGGCTCAATCTCTTCAATAGTCAATTTTTCTAATGCTTTCTTTCTTGATGTTGCCTGCTTACTTTTTGATGCATTGGCAGAGAATCGTGCAATGAAATCTAATAAAGCCTGGCGCTTTTCTTCATTCTTTTTATTCTTATCGTTGATCTGCCTACTCATCAACTGCGAAGACTCATACCAGAATGTATAATTACCCGTAAATGTTTTGATTTTACTGCGGTCTACATCCGACACATGGGTACAGATCGTATCCAAAAAGTGACGATCGTGGCTAACCACCAATACAATATTTTCGTAGTCAGCTAAGAAGTTTTCCAACCAACCAATGGTTTCAATATCCAGTCCATTGGTAGGCTCATCCAGTAATAAAATATCGGGGTTGCCGAATAAAGCTTGTGCTAATAATACCCGCACTTTGAAATTGCTGGGGATATCCTGCATCAGACTTTGATGTAATTCCTCTTTTACTCCAAGACTGCTCAATAATGTACCTGCATTGCTTTCCGCTTCATATCCACCCATCTCACCAAAATCAGCCTCTAACTCACCCGCTTTCATCCCATCTTCTTCTGTAAAGTCTAGTTTTGCATAAATGGCGTCACGTTCGTGCATTACATCCCACAAATGTTTATGCCCCATCAAAACAGTATTCAATACCGTGCACTGGTCAAATTCAAACTGATTCTGTTTCAAAAACGACATACGCTCGCCTTTTGAAATTTCAACCACCCCTTTATTGGGTTCTATTTCCCCACTCAATATCTTTAAAAAGGTAGATTTTCCTGCGCCATTGGCTCCAATTACACCATAGCAGTTGCCCTTGATGAAATTAATATTTACTTCATCAAACAATACCCTTTTACCGTAGGCCAGGGTGATATTTCTTGCACTGATCATTGATTATAACTGTTTTTAAGGCGGCAAAAGTAAGCTTTCAAGCCGAAATTTAACTTTTGAATTTAAATATTTGAATTTTGGTTTTGCACCATATTACCATTCCGCTCTAGCACTGGGATGGCTATCGAGTTGTGCAAATAGGCCTGCCTGATATTTATAATAGGCTGTAATAGCAATCATTCCAGCATTATCTGTACAATATTCGAATGATGGTATAAAAACATTCCATCCATGTTTTAAACCCATCTCTTCTAAAGATTTTCTTAATGAAGAATTAGCACTTACACCACCTGCTAGGCAAACCTGCCTTATTCCTGTATGCACGACAGCCTTCTTGAGTTTTTTGAGTAAAATATTTACGATTGTGTATTGAACCGATGCGCACAGATCATTCAGATTTGCTTCAATAAAACCCGGATCTTGTTTTTGTAAAAAATATAAGATGGATGTTTTTAATCCGCTAAATGAAAAATCAAGATCCTTTATCTGAGGTTCAGCAAATTTGAATTTCAAAGGATCGCCCAATGCAGCAAACCGATCAATTAATGGCCCACCTGGATAAGGCAGCCCTAACAACTTAGCAGTTTTATCAAATGCTTCTCCAGCCGCATCATCGATTGTTTCACCAATAACCTCTAGTTCAAGAGCAGATTTGGCAAGAACAATCTGCGTATGTCCACCACTGACTGTTAAACATAAAAAAGGAAACTGAGGTTTATTTTCTGGAATTAGATTTGCCAATACATGTGCTTGCATATGGTGCACTGCAATCAAAGGCTTATTAAGAGATAGTGCTAGGGATTTAGCAAACTGCACACCCACTAACAAACTCCCAATCAATCCAGGAGCTTGAGTAAAAGCAATGGCAGAAATTTTAGCGAGTCGTTGTGTTGGACCTAAATTTGGAAATGTTTCAGAAATGCAGCGCTCCACAACTGGAACAATATGCTGCATATGTGCCCGACTTGCCAATTCTGGGACCACACCACCATATTGTTCGTGAACAGATTGTGTAGCAATAATATTCGACAATATCTTTCCATCTACACAAACAGATGCAGCGGTTTCGTCACACGACGATTCAATGGCTAAAATGGTAACTGCTTCTGATAAATGCACGCAGCGAAGTTAATAGAAACGATTTATTATTTTGTTCTAATCGCTACCACCGGATCCATTCTTGCCGCAATAAAAGCAGGGATGATACCCGAAATTATTCCTAACACAATACAAATACTTAATGCCAATGTAATAATATTAGGAGCAATAAATATCGGAAAAGGCAGAATGCTACTCAGTGCAATTGCAAGTAACCATACTAAAAACAAACCTATAAACCCTCCAATAATACAAAGGAATGCACTCTCAATAAGAAATTCAGTAAGAATGGTGCCTTTTTTTGCCCCGATCGCTTTCTTTAGTCCAATCTGACTAGTTCTTTCTCTTACTGTTACAAACATAATATTCGCAACTCCAAAAGCACCTACAATCAAACTCAAACCTGCAATGGCCCATCCTCCTGCACTAACCTGCCCGAAGAATCCTTTTATCTGCTCGCTAAACATCGCTACATCGTTACAAGAAAAATTGTCTTCTTCTGTCGGGCTCAACCGTCTGAGCTGCCGCATTACTCCAGTCAATTCATCCTGTAAAGCCTTTGAGGAAATCTCGGGCCTACATTGAACCAAAATTGAGGGGTTTGAAAAATCTGGATTATAAACTGATGCAAAATATTGATAACTTACCATGATACATTGGTCGTAATCATATCCACCAATCATACTCTTGCCTTGCTTCTGAATAACTCCAACAACAATCAATCTTTTGCCGTTATAAGAAATTTCATTTCCTACAGCTTTTTCTACTTTCCCAAATAATTCCTCCGCAACTTTATCTCCAATAAGGCAGTTTGGAGTTCCTCTTGTAAAATCAGATTCATTTAAATATCTGCCGTAGGAAATATCGATTGTTTGAATTTTATTGAACTCTTCAGAAACCCCATAAATAGCTACACTATTCAAAATATTATCTTTATAACTGGCATTTACATTATTACTTACAAAAATGCTGGCATACGATGCCAACTGACTCTTCTCCCGAACAATTTTCATTTCTTCGTACTTAGGCACTGGTCTTTTTACATATTTCCACCAAGGATAATCCGGCCCACCACCATAATTCCATTTGTCGATATAGATCGTATTTGTTCCAAGGGTTTTTATATCATTTTGAACTTTCTGTTCTAAACTATCTACTGTAGCAAGCACACCTATAATACAAAATATCCCGATCGTAATGCCAAATAAAGACAGAAAAGTGCGAAGTTTATTAACCCTCAACTCTTGTAAGGCCATTTTAAAACTGGTCCATAGAATTCCTAGCTGCTTTAACATGTATCAAATGTAAATAAGAGATTGGGTGTTTCATCTGTTTTTATGTGAGCGGTCATATGACTGTTCAGGTTAGCATATACATGAAGCAACGGTTTAAACAAACGTCAAAACATCTGAATTACAAAAACAATTAATCCATAAAAGTGTTATTAAATAAATTGTATAAAACCAAAATTTTAAAGAATGGCATTGGTTGATGCATTATTTTTGCAGCGATTTCTCAAATCTAAACTTGCATTATGACCTGGAAACAAGTCTTTACTTCGTCCGTAGGAAAGAAATTAGTTATGGGCTTTACCGGAATTTTTCTGATTCTTTTTTTGATGATACACGCGGGATTAAACGCTTGTATTTGGGCTAACGACAACGGCCAAATGTTCAATCAGGGTGCCCACTTCATGGGTGGTAATATTGTTCCCCGGATTTTGGAAATTGGGTTGTTTATAGGACTTGCGTTACACATCGTACAAGGCTTAATGTTAGAATTATCCAACCGAAGTAAGAGAGGGGTTGCATATGCAAAAAGCTATAGCGAAGGAAGTAAATGGTATAGTAGAAGTATGGGGATTCTCGGAACCCTAGTTTTATTATTTTTAATCCTGCACTTATCAAATTTCTGGTTTCCAAATCGGGCTCATCAGAATTTTGTTCTAGGAGAAGAAATTAATCTCTATGAAAAAATGAAAACCACTTTCAGCGAATTGTGGGTAGTAATAGTTTATGTGTTGGGATGCTTATCACTTGGCTATCATTTGGCACATGGATTTCAAAGTGCTTTTATAACAATGGGGGTGCATAATAAAAAATACAATCAAATGCTTATCAGTATTGGGTATGGTTATTCAATTATCATCACATTGGCTTTTGTAATGATGCCTATCAGCTTTTATTTAGGTTGGTTATAATTTCAGAAGGTTGAGTTGTATTCATTAGTGGATTAATATTCAACAATCAAAACAAAAAGAATATTCTAATCATAGTAAACATTTCGATGTATGTTAGATGCCAAAATCCCTTCGGGGCCTTTAGACGATAAATGGACCGATTATAAAGGACATTGTAAGCTCGTTAATCCTTCCAATAAGCGCAAACTGGAAATCATCATTGTAGGAACTGGTCTTGCAGGAGCTTCTGCAGCTGCGTCACTAGGAGAGTTAGGATATAAAGTAAAAGCTTTCTGCTACCAGGATTCTCCGCGACGTGCGCACAGTATTGCAGCGCAGGGAGGCATCAATGCTGCCAAAAATTATCAGAATGATGGAGACAGTATTTTCCGTTTATTCTACGATACTATCAAGGGAGGTGACTATCGTTCACGTGAAGGTAACGTGCATCGTTTAGCCGAAGTAAGCGGTAATATTATTGATCAGTGTGTAGCACAGGGAGTTCCTTTTGCACGTGAATATGGTGGGTTATTGAGTAACCGTTCATTTGGGGGTACACAAGTACAAAGAACATTTTATGCTGCTGGTCAAACAGGCCAACAATTATTGATAGGTGCTTATCAGGCTTTGGAACGACAAGTAGCACTTGGCAATGTAAAAATGTATGCTCGACACGAAATGCTCGACATCGTTAAAATTGATGGCAAGGCTCGCGGCATCATAGCGCGAAACTTAGTGAGTGGTGAATTGGAAAGACATTTTGGTCATGCTGTTTTATTATGCACTGGCGGATACGGAAATGTATTCTATTTATCTACCAATGCAATGGGCTGTAATGTAACTGCTGCATGGAAAGCACATAAGCAAGGTGCTGCATTTGCAAATCCTTGTTTTACTCAAATCCATCCTACTTGCATTCCCGTAAGTGGCGATCACCAATCCAAGCTCACATTGATGTCGGAATCATTGCGTAACGACGGAAGAATTTGGGTTCCTAAAACGAAACACGACGAAAGAAAAGCAATAGACATACCTGAGGATGAAAGAGACTATTATTTAGAGCGCAGATATCCAGCTTTTGGGAATCTAGTTCCACGTGACGTTGCTTCTAGAGCTGCTAAAGAGAGATGCGATGAAGGATATGGGGTGGGCACCAGCAAACAAGCTGTATACCTCGACTTTGCTGATGCAATTGTTCGTTATGGTAAGATCGAATCTGGTAAAGAAGGCAATGATACGATGAGCTTGGAACACCTCATAGTATTGGGTAAAGAAGTTGTGAAAGAGAAGTATGGTAACCTATTTGATATGTACGAAAAGATTACGGGCGAAAATCCTTACGAATTCCCAATGCGTATCTATCCAGCAGTGCATTATACCATGGGCGGATTATGGGTGAATTACGAATTACAAACAACTGTTGATGGCTTATATTGTTTGGGAGAAGCAAACTTTAG
>JAYUFN010000140.1:0-2118 GCA_043738705.1 Bacteroidota bacterium | reverse complement strand
ACTAAGAATTGGATCACCAACGGTTCATCTGCGTCTGTTTATCTTGTGATTGCTCAAACAGATGTATCGAAAGGAAGTCATGGTATTAATGCATTTATTGTTGAAAAATCTTCACCAGGAGTTACTGTTGCAGCAAAAGAGAATAAATTAGGTATCAGAGGAAGCGACACTCATACTATCATGTTTACAGATGTAATAGTACCTAAAGAAAATAGAATTGGGGAAGACGGATTTGGGTTCAGGTTTGCAATGAAAACATTGGCTGGAGGAAGAATTGGAATTGCTTCTCAGGCTTTAGGTATTGCTAGTGGGGCATACGAACTAGCATTGGCTTATAGCAAGCAACGTAAGGCATTTGGCAAAGAAATCATGCATCACCAAGCCATTCAGTTTAAACTGGCTGATATGGCAACCAGAATTGAAGCAGCTAGATTATTATGCTTAAAAGCTGCCTGGGAAAAAGACAACGGGATAGATTATACTTTAAGTTCTTCTATGGCAAAAGTATTTGCAAGTGAAACAGCAATGTGGACTGCTACTGAAGCTGTTCAGATACATGGGGGATATGGTTTTGTAAAAGAATACCACGTTGAAAGGTTGATGCGAGATGCAAAAATTACTCAAATTTATGAAGGTACTAGTGAAGTACAACGAATTGTAATAAGTAGAGCAATTTTGAAATAATGGTTAAGTACGTACCAAAAAAAATAGCATGCCTGTAAATACAGAAAAATATCAAGAGATTATTGAAGAACTTAGTACAACTAGAACAAAATTGATTGCGGTAAGTAAAACGAAACCTCACGAAGATATCAAATCCTTATTTGAATTGGGGCAGCGTGACTTTGGAGAGAACTATGTACAAGAATTGGTTGATAAACATGCTATTTTACCCAAAGATATTCACTGGCATTTTATTGGGCATTTACAATCTAATAAAGTAAAATATATCGCATCATTTGTTCATTTAATTCATGGAGTAGATAGTTTAAAACTATTGATAGAAATTAATAAGCAAGCTCAAAAATCGGACCGTGTAATTAATTGTCTCTTACAAATGCATATTGCAACTGAAGAAACTAAATTCGGAATGAACCAATCAGAATTGTATGAGGCATTAGCTGCATCTGTTCATTTTTCAAATGTTACTATTAAAGGTTTAATGGGGATGGCATCATTTAGCGACAATCAACTACAGGTTAGAAATGAGTTTAAATTTTTGCATCAGCAACTTCAAAATATTCAAGCAATGCAAGGCGCCCCTTTTACCATTTTAAGTATGGGAATGAGTGGCGATTATCAATTAGCCATTGAAGAGGGATCAACGATGGTAAGGATCGGGAGTTTATTATTTGGGGCAAGAAATTACAATGCTAGCTAGTAATCATATAAACAAAGTTCATCAAGTATTGGATAATAATTGATGAACTTCAAAAAAAGGTATGTTCAAAAATTATTTTCCGCCTTTCAGCTTCGCGTAATCGAATACCATATTACAAAATGCTTTTACACCTACATCGAGTTTACTGTCATCAATATAGAAATCAGGTGTATGATGAGGTGCAGCATTTTTTGGATCCATACCAACAGGCATTCCTCCTAAATTAAAAAAGAATGCAGGTGCTACTTCCCCATAAAAAGAAAAATCTTCAGCACCTGTTGTCCAAGTTGATTCTGAAACATTGGCTTTGCCTGCAGCAGTTTCCAATGAGGGTAACATCATTTTAACTAGGGCAGGGTCGTTATAAGTAACTAAAGTTTTAGTGTCAATAAAAACTTCTGCAGTTGCACCCGATGCTTCAGCAATTTTTGTTGCAGTACGCTTAATTTTTTCGTGAATCTCCTTTTGCATTTTAGCATCTAGTGTTCTAATAGTTCCTTCCATATTTAATTCTTCCGGAATAATATTTGCTCTAACGCCACTAGTAATTTTACCAACGGTTATTACTGCGGGTGCTTTTGTTAGATCTTCTTGTCTGCTAACAATAGTTTGCAATCCATTAATGATTTGTGCAGCTACTACTATTGGGTCAATTCCGCTCCATGGCATAGATCCATGTGTTTGCTTTCCCTTTACTTTAATGGTAAACCAATCGGAACTAGCCATAAAAGAACCTG
>JAYUFN010000139.1:0-5947 GCA_043738705.1 Bacteroidota bacterium | reverse complement strand
AGTGGGTAGAGATCTCTTCCAAAAAAGGGGTAGCAATAACCATTTATGCCAACCGACCTTTAGATACTGAAAAAGACTTAGATGAAATAGCTCAAAACCACCTGATTCAATATTTGGGTAAACAACAGCTTACCCCAACTATTGTCATCCACCGAGGGCATAGCTATCACCTTAGATCTACCATCGATAAATTGGCAGAAACGGCAAAACTAGTAATTCTGGGCGGTTGCGGAGGATATCAAAACCTGAACGAAGTGCTTCAGATATGTCCGGAAGCTCATATTATTTCTACCAAACAAGTAGGAACAGGGGTCATCAATAAAGGACTGATCAGCGAAATCAGCGAAAGGCTGCGGGTTGATCAAGACCTTAATTGGCCTGAGTTGTGGAGCGATATGTCTAAAAAATTTAAGTTAAACCTCAAAGAAACTTTCGAGGATTATGTGCCACCGCATAAAAATCTAGGAGCCATATTTATTATGGCTTTCAGCAAAGCAGTTGTGGGTAAAAACTTATAAATCTTCTTCTTCCCAGTCTTCGTCGGCTTCGTCTTCGTCAAAAAGCAATTCATAATTAAGTGCCTCTTCGTCGGTCAATTCTTCCAGAATCTCAAAAATTTGGTCATCCTTTTTTCTCCAATAAGTTACTTCGTCTTCTGCGTCATGCAAAATCAAAAATACTGCTGCATTGGTTTCTAACATTGGTTGCACTAAAACCAATTCTTCGCCCTCAATTTCAGTAATCAGGTAGTACCTGCCGATGGTTAATTCTGAGTAGGTTGCCATACAATATATTTGTGTGCAAGTTCGATCTAAATTTTGAACTTAAGATTTTATTTCAGTCAATTAATTATTAATTTAATTTGTATGTGGGTTGAATTTTTTTTCATGGCCGATACTGGTAGGTCTGCCATGTCCAGGATATACGATAACTTCATCTGGCAGGGTAAATAATTTTGTTCTGATACTATTTAATAATATTTCTGAATCCCCAAACGGAATATCAGTTCGGCCGATACTTTGATAAAACAATACATCACCCCCAATCACAAATCCTTGTTTTTCATTATAAAAACAAATGCTTCCAGGCGAATGGCCCGGTGTTAGTAGTACTTTCAAGCGATCTTCCCCAAGAATTACTTCATCATCTTCCTGCAAAAAATGTAGGGGCCCACTGTAATTAATAAAGGGTAGCCCCCAGGTTTCACCCGATCTTGGCGCAAATTCTAATACTTTTTCTTCGTCTGGATGGAGTTGTAATTCAAGTTGAAAAGTACGATGCACCCAGTCGTTTCCAAAAACATGATCCAAATGACAATGGGTATTGAGCAACTTTACTGCTTCGAGTCTCGTATCTTTTATAAATTTTTTTAACGTTTCTTGTTCCGCACTTGTGTAACATCCGGGATCTATTATGATAGCTTTGCGCTCGTTATTATATAGCACATAAGTATTTTCTTGAACGGCGTTGAACGTAAAAACTTTAACATGAATCATAAACGTAATTTTATAGAGCTTTTAATGGTAAATGACTAATTTTAAAATACTAAAGTTCGGATATGCAAATCAATAGAATGAATAAATGGCTTTTTTTAATTGGATTTGTTTTCCCTTTATTTTCAATGGCTCAGGTAAGCACGGTTACATTTGGGAAAAATAGGGTACAACATAAAAAATTTATTTGGAAATTCTATCAATCCCCAAATTTCAATACCTACACTTCTCAGGGAGGCGTAGAACTCGGCAAATTCGCAGCACAAGTCGCTGAAGAGGAGCTTCCTTCCATAGAAAATTTTACAGAATATTCGTTGCAGCGCAGGGCCAATATTGTGGTTTATAATAATTATAACGATTATAAAAGTAGCAATATTGGATTAGGAATGGACTGGCAGAATTCTGGCGGATCCACCAAATTGGTGAATAATAAAATTGTAACTTATTTTGATGGTAACCACGAGCATTTGAAAAAAAGCATACGCGAAGGAATTGCAAAAGTGCTTACAGATAATTTATTGTTTGGTGACGATATAGGAGAATTCGCAAGTAATCAGGCATTATTGGATTTACCTAAATGGTTAGTAGATGGATATGTTGCCTATGCTGCTGAACCCTGGAGTGTAGAAAAAGACGATGCTTTGAAAAGTGCTATACTTGGGGGTGGCTACAATTCTTTTTATCAGTTTGCTTTCGATAAGCCACTATTAGCAGGAAATGCTTTTTGGTATTATTTCGGTGAGAAATATCGAAAGGAGAATATTACCTACATGTTGTACCTCGCGCGCATATATAAAAATTTAAATAGTGCATCATTGCGAATTTGCAAGGCAAAATTCAAAGACGTTTTGACCTACTTTATGCGCTTTGAGCAAGACCGTTATATAAAAGATATTCGAGGTAGAAGGAATGCGCCGAAAGGGTTATTAAATATTACAGAAGATATTAGTAAGAACGACTATTTCAAGTTTCAGGCAAACCCCACAGCAAAGAGTAATAATTACGCTGTCGTGGAATTTAAAAAAGGAATCTACAATGTAAAATATTTCGAAAATTTTTACAATGCCAGAACTTTGCTTACGCTTGGTGTAAGAACTTATGCGGGCGATATCAATCCTAACTATCCAATCATGGCATGGGATGGAAAGGGAAGCAGACTATTGGTACTATATTGGAAAGATGGTAAGATCAATATGTTTGTGTACGATGCGGTAGCTCATTATAAACGATATAAGCAAACCATCGAAGGGATTGATCAAATATTGGACGCTTCATTTATGCTCGATGCAAACACACTTGTAATGAGTGCAGTTAAAAACGGTCATTCAGATATTTTTACTTATAATATCGAAGCAAATAAATTAACGCAAATTACCAATGATGTGTACGATGATCTGGAGCCAAGTTTTGTGGCATTTCCTAATCGGGTAGGCATCATCTACTCTTCAAACAGACCAAATCCTGAAGCACCAAATTCAGATACTGTTTTGCCAAGTAGAAATCATTTTAATATTTTCATGGTAGATGGTATCAATACTGGGCCAATAAAACAAATTGCACAGTTAACCAATATCAAATTTGGAAATGCACATTCACCCATGCAATATAATACCAACCACTTTACATTTGTTTCGGATGAGAATGGTATAAAAAACAGGTGGGCAGGATTTTTTGCTACTGGAAGAAATGGACTTGATACCTTATACTATGTAGGAGATGAGATTCTACACAATCCATCGAATAAAGAATTCGATTCTACACTAGTTGCTTGGCGAAAGAACGAGCCAGACAGTGTGAGCTATTTTCAGGTATTCAAAGATTCTACTTACACATTCCCAATTACCAATTATCAGAGCTCATTATTAGAGACTAGAATTGCAGGAAATAACGGACAAGTGAGTGAAGTAAGGCAAGAAGGCGATTTTAAATTCTTGTATAAACTAAAAGTAGATTCCATTGCATTGAAGAAAAGAAATATTAGTGCAAGGCCTACCGATTTTATGAAAAAAAATATGGATGCTAAAAGAGCTGCAGAGGGGAAAGCCATATTTTATAAAAGCAATAAACCTATTATTGATTCTGTAAAACAAAAACCAACCGCAATTTTCCAGTCTGAGTTTGCAGATGAAAAGCCAGATTCAATAGCTGCTGCTAGTTTGATGAAAACTGCTGTGAAGACTTCCACTTTGAGCAAGTCGAAACTATTTGATTACCGGATGAAGTTTAATAGTGATTATATATTGGCAGGCTTTACCAATAATGTGCTCATCAATCGATATCAACCTTATGCTGGTGGGTCAGGTCCAATACAATTAAACAATGGTAATGATCTTAACTTTTCTTTCCGTGTAGGAACTAGCGATCTTTTTGAAGATGTTAAATTTGTTGGAGGATTCAGATTTGGAACTAACTTAAAAGACAAAGATGTATTCTTTAGTTTTCAGAATTATAGAAAAAGATTGGATTGGGGATTTACTTATTATCGCAGTAACGTATCTAATTTCTATAACAGCTCATATAATAATGAACTGTTCACCAATTTGTTTCAGGCAAATGTGATCTATCCTTTAAATGAAGTAAAAAGTTTGAGAGCTACTTTGGCATATAGAACAGATAGGGGTGTGTTGAAGTCGTATGATAATAATGCCGGATTACCAGACCCGAATGCTTTGGGTTACAGGGATACACTCAGTAAATATATCTTGTCGCGTTTTGAATATGTGCATGATAATACTATCAATCCAACACAGAACATTTGGCAGGGGTTGCGCTTTAAGATTTATTTGGATGCAAATTTGCCGGCAATGGCCACTAGTGGTGGAGCCGGACATGTTACTTTTAATTTTGGTACTGATATTCGTAAATATGTAAAGATTTATCGCAACTTTATTTGGGCAGGCAGGGCTGCGGCTGACTTCTCATGGGGGAATCAAAAACTCATTTATTATTTGGGAGGTGTAGATGGTTGGATCGGACCAAAATTTAATAATAATCCACCTGCACCAGATCAGAATTATGCTTTCCAAACCCTTGCTTTGAATATGAGAGGCTATAATCAAAATGTTGCGAATGGAAATAATGCAGTTGTATTAAATAGTGAATTCCGTTTGCCTGTTTTCTCAACATTAATTAACAGGCCTATCAATAATGCGTTCATCCGTAATTTTCAGTTGATACAATTTATCGATCTGGGAACTGCATGGAATGGTAAGTTTAATGGCATTAAAAGACCTGGTCAATATATTCAACAATTAGATCCTAGTGGAATTCCAACAGGTAATGTGGCTGTTCGGATTGATGCAGGTGGATTAGGACCATTTGCAGGTGGGTATGGCTTTGGTATGCGCAGTACTTTACTCGGATATTTTATGAAACTAGATGCAGCCTGGCCAATGAAAGGGGTATTTGTAGGTAAGCCAGTATGGTATTTTTCGCTGGGATTTGATTTTTAACGATTGCCGTTAACAAATAGGCTCGCCAATGAAAAGCTGTTTTATCGCCTGCCCTCACCGGGATGGTCATAGAATTGTGGTTTTAATTATTTTAAGACTTTATAAACTTTTACATTGGCTAATAAACACGCTACATCATCTATATTTGGCCCGATGGCTTTTAATTTTAAATCGGGATTTCTTTTATTATTGATTTTACTCAGTTCTCTTTTATTAAACGCACAACCCAAAAGGTTGACCGGAATTATTAAAGATAAACAGAGCGACGAACCAATACCATTTGCTTCAGTTGTATTTAAACTTTCTAAGAGAGGAGTTCTTACGGATTCTGCAGGAAGATTCTCATTAGACTATGATGCGGTGCTCGTCAACGATTCTGTAACAGTTCAAAGCGTTGGATACAAACAACTGGTTTTACCAATCCGTGCATTCAAAGATTCAGTAAATGTTATTTTTAAAATAGAAGTTTTACCCCCGTCTGGTGAAGTTGTTGTGAAATCTAAATATAATCGCGCGCTATGGTTTTGGAAAAAAATTATGGCGAATAAAGATAAAAATAATAGAACGAAGTGGAATAGTTATTCTTATGAAATCTACAATAAGCTGGAGATGGATTTGAATAATGTGAAAGTTGATAAGTTGAAAAAAAATCTATTTTTAAAACCACTTGGCTTTGTTTTAAATTATGTGGACTCGGCCGAAGGGAGCAAACCATACTTACCTGTGTATTTATCTGAAACCCTTTCGGATTATTATTATCAAAAAAGCCCGCAGCGAATTCATGAAGTAATTAAAGCCACCAAAACAAATGGTGTTGAGAATGAAAGCTTGATTAAAGAAATGGGAGGAATGTATCAAAATGTAAATGTGTACAGCAATTTCATACCCGTTTTTAATAAAGATTTTATTAGCCCATTTAATAGCAACGCCGATAATTTTTATAAGTTCAAATTAGCGGATACCGCATATTTAAGTGGAAAAAGATTAGTGCATTTTAGGTTT